>JAHBWW010000004.1:300000-444846 GCA_019636795.1 Phycisphaeraceae bacterium | reverse complement strand
CGTCACCGCCGCCCCGCGATCGGCCTGCACCAGCCGGTCCAGATCGTCATACGTGTAGTTCCAGTCGCGATTCGGCAGGTGCGCCCCCGGCCGCGCATCGTGCTTCGAAATCCGATTCGAGGACGCGTCGTAGGCATACACCTCGGCCACAATCGGAGGAATGTTCGGCACCGCCGCGTTGCTCGCGTGCTCGTCGAACCCGCCGTCCACCCACATCTGCCGCAGCACGCGGCCGTGACGGTCGAACCCGGGATACACCCCGCTCTCGCGCTCACCATTGAGATGGACCGTGCGGTCAAGCCCGAAATCCGGCACGGCATAGTCCACCACAGCAAAGATGCCCATCCCCACATAGTCGTACAGCACAATGTCCTCGACGCTGGTGTCGTCGTCGATATCCATGCGCAGTTTCGCGATGCGGCTGACGCGGTCGCCAATGGTGCCCGAGCCGTAGCCATAGAAGACCGTGGGCGCGCCGTCGCTCGCTGGATATCCGAGTGATGCGAGACGACTGTAGTTGCCGTTCTCCCAGTCGGCCTGGTCATAGTCGTATGTCACCACGCGCGTGTCGCCGGTGGGCGTGCCGCTCGATTCGGTCACGGCGCTGTTGTGGTCCTGGAACACCTTCTCCACCTGCCACAGCCCGTTGTAGGTGAACTTGACGCCGTTGATCGCCGTAGTGCCGGACGTATCTGAATAGGTCGTCACTTCCCTGAGCCTCCCGAGCGGGTCGTACGAGACCCCGAGGCGCCGTGCCCAGCCGCTGATGCCGCTCCCGAGCGTGTCGGCGATGTCCGCCGTGACGCGCCCGATGGCATCGCGCTCGTAGACATGAATCGTCCCGTTCTGATCCTTGACACCGCGCAACTCACCCAGCCGGTTGTAGCCGTAGAACACCTTGTAAGCGTCCGTGGTTCCCGGCTCGCCGGTCGATTCATCGGGATAATGCACTTCCCTGAGGAGCGAACGACTGGCGATCAGGGAATCAATCGCCCCGGGACTGGCGGCGTTGGTTGTGCCGTAAACATATCGAGTGACCTGGACTTCCTCGATCGTGTCGTAGCCGTCCTGCACGGCGAGATGCGCAACCTGCTTAACAACGTTGCCGACCCCGTCGTACACATACGAAGTCACCCGATTGGTGTCCATCCTGGCATGATCCAGCCCGTCAGACACAGTCCACCGCCCGTTGCCCGAATCCCAGGTGATCTCGAGTTCGGGATCGGATTCCGGATCGAAGTTCTCGATGCTCGCAGCCGTGCGCCCAAGATCATCCCGAAGCAGCCGCGTTACCTTACCGGCCGGATCCACAGCGTCAAGCATCATGCCGCGCGTGTCATATGTGACCGATTCGATCAGCCACTCCGGGTTCGTCGCGCGATCCGGCAGCGATGTCAGCAACTCCGGCGCTTCGCCGCTGATCTCGAACAGATCGTTGGCAGTGTTGGTGCCGTACTGCACCGTACCGATTCTGCGCAGCGCATCGTCGTACACAAACCCCGTGTACATGGCAACAGCGCTGTTCTCATCCAGAGCCCCGGTGCCGCTGGTGTCATCGTGCCGGCGCAGGAAACGGGACACCCCGGTGACGCGCCCGGCGGGCGAGTACTGGTACTCGGTCTGCTCGATGATGTGATCGCCCGCGACATCCACAGCGTCCGCATAATTTCCCGATGCGCCCGGCAACTCGTCGTCGGCCCGGTCGGTGACATACACGACCGTGGCCCTGCCGTGCGCGTCATAGGCTCGCTTGACCGCAGGCCCGTTGGCACCCCACTGCGCAATCACCCGACCCTGATCGTCGAACCAGGTGTTCGATTCAAGAAAGTCCGGCGAGCCGGCCGCGGGATTGATCGCCGTACGCTCCTTATAGACAAGCCCCCGCTGACTGTACATGCGCACCATGTACGAACCCCGGTCCGTATTCGTCGTCGCGGGGTCGATTTCATCCAGTGCGTGCGCATGCCCGGCCGCGTAGGTCGCCTGGACGATGAGCCGATCGAGGTTGTCGTACTTGAAGACCTGATCGGGAGTGTTTGCGCCGCTTGGCGCTTCGACCGCGATCAAACGATCGCGATGGTCGAAATACTGCTTCGTATCTCGGAAAGTAGACCCGTTTTCGTGCTGCCGCACAAGCGTCAGGCTGCCGTTGCCGACCCCCGAAGTCGTGGTCTGGGCGCTGTCGTAGAAGTGCTCCAGTACAGTCACCGGATCGTATTCTGAGCCGCTTTCATCCCGGCCGACGCGCACGCGTGTGACGCGATCCATCACATCGTACTCATGCTCGGTGATCGTGCCGTTGGGATCAATTCTGCGCGCCAGGCGACCGAGACTGTCGTATGACAACGAAGTCGTATTCCACGCCCCGCCGCTGACATCTTCCCACTCTTGAATCTGTGTGACCAATCCGGCAATCGAGTGATGCACAACGCGCCGCGAGACCTCGCCTTGCGGAGCATCGGTGAGCGGAGTCTGCCCGATAGGAGTTGATTCAAACTCGTAGAGCCCAGCGAGCGGGTCGTACTCTTCCGTGGGATCGAGCGTGTAGTCGCTGCTGCGGATCGCCTGGCCGCCTGCATTCACCCAGTTCACGCTCGCCAGACTGTCAAACGAGTCATCGAGGAGGCGGTGAGGAAGATCAATCGTGGCCAGATAGAGCGTACCGCTCCGTAGCGAGTTGCATCGCATCTCTCGCCTGGTGTACCGCGCGACTCCACCAGGAGCAATGATCCGTGTTACCCGCCCGAGCAGGTCTCGATCATACACAGTGACCAGTTCGTCACTGGCATCCGAGGCTGTTCCCCAGCCATCCGTTGATAACTCCGCGTGCGACGTCGGCAGGTCATGCGCTCCGCCTTCCGATCCAAGTTCGCCGGGATCTTCAGCCATTGCGTTGCGAACGACAGCCGACAATCTCCCGGATCCTCTCATGTAACGGCGGTGCGTCAGCGTCAGTTCTTCCGGGGCCGCACCCGGGTGCGCAGACCAGACGTTGTTTCCCCTGGCGTCAAAGAGCTCATATCGCGCAACTGTGTTCTCTGTACCAGAAGGACCGTTTTCAGCCTCGATCTCGCGCTCAACTTCGGCCTTGACATAGGCCAGTGCGTTCTGTTCCGTTTCAAAGAACCCATACGAAAACGAAGTCACTTCAATGTCGTGGTCAGCTGTGCCGCCCGCCACGCGATATCTCTTGATCGTCTTGATCAAGTCGGTTCGGAAATACTGCGGCTCCTCTTCGACATGCCATTCATAGTCCTCGGACTCCACGTACTCGCGCTCTTCAATCAGGTCGTAGCCACCACTTGCCTTGCTGACCCACAGTTGAGCGCGGCGATTCTCCCCGTTGTAGCCGAACGTGTAGGCAAGACCCGCGGTTGAGTCCGCTGTGAAATCGGGGGCTTCGTCAACTTCATCGCAGGGCACATACGACGTCACTGCCGATGGAGTGTACTGAACCAGCAGATTGCCATATTCACTGTTGTCGGCTTCCTCTCCGAGATCCCAGTCCACGTAGTCCCACGCCTTCGCCCAGATGCGAGACGTCTCGCCGGATGAGTCCGCGATCGCGCGCGACACCATGTACGCGGGATACGGCTTGCCTTGCACGTTAGTGCCGCTACGAAGCCGCTCGAAGTCATAGTACCAGGTGCGATACTCCAGATAATCCCCGGTGCCATCGTCAATGCTTTCGGTAATGCGGGCTGTCATGCCCGGGCGGCTCGACCCGCCAGCCCAGTCATATGAAAAGTAGTCGTACTCCAGCTGCACACCCTGTGCCGCACCGCCGCCGCATCCGCATGAACTCTGCACCCATTGGCGAGACACACGATTCGAAGCGTTGTCGTAGTCGACAATCTTGGCGCAAAGATCGATCAACTCGATTCCCGTTCCTTCCAGATCCGTTGCATCATCCCCGACGGTGCGGAGAATGTCAGCGGCTTCCTGCATGGTCTTGATTTCAGACTCTTCAATCCCCCAGGCGTTTGCGAAGAACTCGATCTGCTCCGGCTGAATAATCATCTCGAGCTGCATCGACTGGCCGCGGGCGTTGAGACGATCGTCCAACTCAGTTCCGGCGGTTTCGGTCTCGTGATAACGGTACTGAGTGATCCTCGTTCTCCACGAGTCCTCTTCAGAGGGGTCGCCGTCAAGCAGCGTGCGATGCACCACCTCGATGAGCAGTCCGATATCCGACGCACCCACATCACCGTGAGACGCAACCCCCTGCTGGCCTGCATATCGGTACTGGCAGGTTTGCGTGAGAACCCGATGTCCCTGGGCGTCGAACCGGTAGACTTCGATCGAGCCAAGCCGGCCGCGAACCGCGGGGTTCGCCTCGGACACGATCCAATCGAACTCAACCACGGCCTCCGGAGCATCCGGCCCAAGAAGAACACCAGGCGTGCCATTGAGATAAATTGTGCTCAGGCGAATCGTCGAGGCCAAATCTCCAAACTGGCGATACTTGTAGATGCGGCGGTTTCCGTACGAGTCGCTCCACTGCGCAATATTCCTTGTTGCCTTGTTGAAATCAAGAAAGCCTCCCCCTGGCTCGGAGAGCCTGTAGACATCGACGACATCGCCATCGATCTCGATATCTTCGAGTTCGAGAATTCCCCAATGAACACGTCGCCCGCCCGGGCCCCACCCAACGATCGTCTGCATGGGATCATACTGAGGTTCAAAAGACCTGAACTTGTGCATCGGTGGACCCGAAAGATGAAGATAATCGTGCGCATCGCGCCACAGCCTGCGAAAACTTGATATCTGCCAGTTGGCTCCAACCAATCCCGGCACCGGACCCGACGAGGTATGTAGATCCGGATCGCTCGAGTAGCCACGCACGATGCGATAATCAGGCCCGGTCACGGGCACAACGACGTCAACAACCTGCTCCACCTTGTGTCCGGTAACGAGGTACACCGCAGCGGTTGTGGTGCCACCACCCTGCGGGTCATCGGGCGAGGGTTCGCCAGCGTCGGCGGGCGAATCAGGGTCCGCACCGCCGTCACCGCAATCAACTTCAGCTTCGTCGATCCCCGCGCCTCCATTGCCCCCGGAGCCGTCTGAAGTCTCACCATTCTCATCGCCGACAAGATTCTCGGGAAACTCATGGAAGGCGGGTTCAATGATTGCTCTGAGCGGGGTCGCCGGTTTGTAACCGACTGCGGCATTACCATATAAAGAGCCATCAACTTCATCTTGGACGAACGCGCACGGAATTCCAGCAAAGAGGTCGAGAGGACCCGCCACATCATTGAGCATCGGGCCGTCACAATCGCCTGAAGTCGAGGCATCAATGACGGCGTAGAATCCGTCGGGATACGGTAATGGAGCCGGAGGAGCCGGAACAGGCAGGTTCGGATCGTGGTTGTCGATTTCAATCATAGCGACATAGAGCTCAACAACATCATCTTCACCGAGATGATCCAAATTTACTATGCGCACACGAGCTCGTGTGGCTCCCATCCTCATCCATACCCAATGTGTTGGATCAACAAGTGGGTCGACCGATCCAGGGTGATAAACGTATGTATATACGGCAGAGGCACTGAGCGCTCCGCTAAGGCATGACGGGTTGGTGCCCGGGCAAGCCCATTCACTATTGTTCCATTCACTCTCAATGTACGCAGATTCCAGCCCTCTAGCCCCTCCACACGATTCGCTGCTTTGTCCTCCCTCAATCCCAGTAACTTCTCGCGAGGAATTGTCACTCTCTGACAAGCAGAGTTGATACTGGCCGGCAACAAATCTTAGTTCTTGCACATTTTCATGAAGCTCATCCAAGATTTCAAGGTAATTTGCATCATCGGCCGGACCGACCGCCAGATCCCCAGTCAAGTAATTGCTGCATACATTCCTCGCAGTGCCATTAATAATAACCTGATCTTCATAATGCCTTCCAAATGGATGCAGAGTTGGAATGATGAAGTGCATGTAGAGGGAAATACTTCCAGATAAAGGATCGCTTTCAAATGCAGCAATTGCATCATTCACCAACTCTGCCTTTTGTTCATCGCTCAGTGCTCCTTCCGCTGAATACCACCCATCTGGCGGATAAGCAGGAGCTGTCGCATCGTCGCTCGGTCGATTCAGCCAACCAATCGAGTTGGGCGCACCGTGGTAATTCGCAATCCATTCAAACCGAGCCTGAATCTGCCGCATCACCTCTTCGACAGGAAAGGCCTGAGCGAGCGCCGAGCCGCCGCAGGACACCATGGCGAGCAGCATTGTCAACAGGGTCATGTTGGTACGATTCATGGTAGTAATCCTCGTGTGGTCAGCCTTGCCTGAGCCGCAGCGTACCAGAATCCCGATGCTCGACTCAGCTTCACAACGGCGCACCGTCTTGTGCACATTTTTTCCACGCCCCTGCTAGCGGAACATCGATTGCTTGTGACGCTCGGCAGATTACGCTATGATGAGAATGAGATGAGCACCTGGTGACGGAGTGTCGTAAATGTTTAAACTCACAGGATTTATGTTGATTTTCGCGATGTTCGTCTGCACAACATCCTTGGCTGTGAATCGCCAACCGAGCTCCTCGCTGTCGACCGGTTCAGACCAAGCCCTCGTGTTGATCGAGGCGGGAATGATGCCTGAGGTTCTGGCCTCGGAAGGCATCAGTGCTACTGGAACACTCGTCATGCTTGCCGCCTTCGAGGGTTGTGACACGCTGTGCTCCGGCTTGATCGCGCTGTATGGGAGCCTATCCGAGAGCCTACAGCAGATTGCCTTGATGACGGATCGCTTAGCATCCAATCCACTTGATGAGGATGCGCAAGTCGCGCTAGCGGCGGCGGAAGCCGCACGCACTGGATTGTCACAACAACTGGTTCAAGCTCGATCACAGCTGCGCAGTCTCATCTGGTCGGAGGTTGGCCGACCCGGACCCAACGCGGCATCAACGTCGTTCCTCGCGGGCCAATCCCGATTGCCGATCGCACTGAGTGCGTATGAATGCGACAGCGCCTCCCAGGCAACTCTTCGACGGGCCCTGGTCGCTGAACGCAGGGCAACGCGCCGCGACGAATCCTTGGAGAGCAGGCATCAGGCTACGCTGCTTCAAGCCCGCTCTGATCTTGCCGTTGCCCAGGCTCAAGTGAATCTGAATGCAAATCTCAACGATGTATCCGTAGTGCTTGACTCGTGGGGGCAGGAGTAATTCGCATCAGGTTTCAACAGGTGTATGGCATGTTTGTAGTTGATGGGTGAGCACTTGATCAACGACATGCCCCCCCAATAGCGGGGCAATCTTCGCGCCCTAACCTAATTGGGGGGTTTCGAAAGAATCGTAACGCAAAGTAGTACACGGACAAAAACTGGGACATACTTGTGCTTAGCGAGCACCGCCTGTAGACTTTACAACTCATGCACACATTGATCTCAAGGTCGACTTCAGCGATGATCGCATCTTTGCCATTTTGTTTGCTGGCCGGATCGATGATCGCTGTTTCGACCGCCCATTCATATTCTCTACCCTTAAACGCCAAATACGTCCAGCCTACTCAGACTCTTCCTGCCGGTCAGGTGGATGTTGCTCGGCTGGTGGATCTTGCGGGTGCTCGGGCGGGGGTGAATATTGAGTATGATGCGTCGGTGGTGCGTGGGTCGGCGACGTTACGTTTTGAAACTGGGGTTGACGATCGCGAACTCTGGGCGCTGATGAATCGCGTTCTTACATCGCGGGGTTTGACCACGGTGCGTCTGACGGGTGAGAGGACGTACAGCGTGGTGCGGCTTGCGGATGCGGCGGGCTTTGCGCCGCTTGAGACTTTTGATGATGTGCGTGCAGCGATGGCGTCGGCCCATGCTGCGGCCGCGTTTTTGCCTGTGGGCGAGGGGCTTGCAGGGGGCCGCGACGCGAACGATGACCACGCAAGGGAACGGAACGCGAAGGAAAACGAAGGAGCTGGAGTTCTGCTCGATGGGCAGCCAGATGTTCCTGCGGGTGCTCAGACTTCCCCGCGCTCGGCGTTCAGCCCCGAGCCGGGGTTTCGCTCGATCGGGTTCGGGCTGCGGCATCGTCCGGCGCGCGAGGTTGTTGAGACATTGACTCGTCTGAGTTCCAAGCCCGGCGGCAGCGTGCAGGCGGTGGGCGAGAGCATGGTGGTGGTGAGCGATCTCTCGTCGCGGCTGGTGCAGATGTTAGAAATTGCGGCGAGGGCGGATGTTCCGTTTGCGTCGGCGCGGGTCGAGGAAGTGGCGCTCTCCAACCTCTCGGGCGTGCAGATGGCGGCGATTGTAATGCAGGTGGCGGCCAAGCGGGAACTTGCAACCGGCCAGAAGATGAAAGGCGAGGTGGTGGCGGCGGCCGATCCTCGTTCGGTGCTGCTGATCGCGACCGAAGACGATCTTAATTCTCTTCGCTTGCTCGTGACCGATCTTGATTCTCGTGAGCGGCTCGATACGGTGGGTTATACACCTTTGCATTTCGCGCCGCGTGATATTGCATCGCTGATCGAGCAGACGGTACGTCAGCCGACGGATGACCGCTGGCGGATGGTGATCAATGAGATCACAGGCAGCCTGGTTATAACAACCACACCGGCATCGCACGAACAGATCGCGGCGTTGATCGAGCGGCTGGACTCGGCACCGTCAGCCGCCCGTCGCCCGGTGCGGACGTTTGTCATCCGCAACCGTTCGGTGCTGGAGATGCGTTCGATTCTGGAGCACTTGCTGACCAGTGGCATCCTGGAAGCGGCGGCGGCCGAATCAGAACGAAGCTCAAGCGGCGTGCGTGAAGCGTCGATGCGCGATGACGGCGTGACGCTCGCGCCTCCGCCGATGGGCGGCGAGGCAGGCGTCTCGCCGACACGAGCAGCGTCAGGTTCGAGTGGGCGAACAATGCAGCAAGGTGCGGGCAGCGCGGTGATGTTGTCGGCCGACGAACATACCAACACCCTCATCGCAGCCGGTGAGCCGCGATTGCTCGCTCAGATCGAGATGTTGCTGCGCACCTTAGATGTCCGCCAGTCGCAGGTGATGCTCGATGTGCTGCTGGTGACATTGACCGAAAGTCAGTCGCGCGATCTTGGCGTGGAACTCGAGCAACTGGCGATGTCAGGCCAGACGAGCATCCGGCTGTCGTCGCTGTTTGGCCTGGGCACACGCACGAACGGTCAACTCGACGGCCCGGTGTCCGCCACGGGCTTGACGGGAGTGGTTCTGAATCCGGGCGATTTCTCGATTGTGCTGCGCGCGATCGAGAGCATCTCGGACGGGCGTTCGGTGAGTATGCCGACGCTGCTGGTGGGCAACAACCAGGTGGCGCGGCTCGATTCGGTGGTGCAACAGCCGTTTGCGAGCGTCAATGCGTCGAACACGGTCTCGACGACGTCGTTTGGCGGCACGCAGGACGCGGGCACGACGGTGACGATTGTGCCGCAGATCGCCGAGGGCGATCATCTGCTGCTCGAGTACTCGGTGTCGCTCAGCGCCTTTCTTGGTCCGGCGTCTTCGCCGACGCTGCCTCCGGCGCGACAGCAGAACCGGGTGAGCAGCGTGGCGACGATCCCCGATGGATACACCGTGGTGGTGGGCGGGATCGAGATCGAAGATGAGTCGCAGAGCGTGACGCAGGTGCCGCTGCTGGGCCGGATCCCGGTCGTGGGCGAGGCCTTCAAGAGCAGGAGCCGTGCGAGCAGCCGATCGAAGTTTTATGTGTTCATCCGCGCGAGCGTGATGCGTGAACACGATCTTGAGAGTCTGCGGCATCTGTCGGATCGGCGGGCCGACGAACTCGACCTCCAGACGGGCTGGCCGGTGGTTGAGCCCAGGGTGATCCGGTGAGCGTGGCAGCGACCAGCGACGCGCCGGCTTCGGCGGGTGGTGGTGGACCCGGCAGCGATGCCTTGTCGGCGCGGCCAAGCGATGAGTTTCTTCGCTTGATCGATCACGAGTTTGCACGCCGGCACCTGGTGCTCAGTGCGGGCAGGGCGGACGATGTCGAACTTTTGCTCTTCGCCGGCAGTACGCGACAGGCCGTGCTGCACAATGTCGGCGTCAGACTCGGATGCAAGGTCTGCACGCGCGAGTGCGGCGTCGAGGATCTCGCCATTGCGATTGACCGCGCGTACGCCTCGGAGCGCGATGAAGAACAGGCTGCCGAACGGGCGATTATCCTCGAGGCCAGCGACGATGTGACAAGCGATCTTGATGCCGCCGTGCGTGAGGCCGAGCGCGATCTCCTGAGCACGCACGGCAAGGCTCCAGCGGTGAGGCTGGTCGATCTGGTGCTGTTTGAAGCGCTGGTGCGGGGCGCGAGCGATGTGCATCTGCAGCCGCTGCGTGAACGCACCTTGGTGCGCTACCGGCTCAATGGTTCATTGCACACGATGCGTGAGCTTCCATCATCCGTCGCGGCCAGCGTGGTCAGCCGGATCAAGGTGATGGCGGGCCTTGATGTGGCCGAGCGCCGGGCGCCGCAGGATGGACGCGCGTCGGTCTCGATCGGTCGCGCGGGCGGGCGGCACGCTGCGGCCACGGGTCGGCAGGCGGACCTGCGCATCAGCACCTTGCCGAGCGTGTATGGCGAGCGTGTGGTGCTGCGTCTGCTTGATCCGGCGCGCTCGCCGCATTTGTCGAGTTTTACTGCGCTGGGCATGCCCGATGCGCTTGAGCGTGCGTATCTGGCGCAGATCGCGCGCACCAGCGGCATCGTGCTCTCGACGGGCCCGACGGGCAGCGGCAAGACCACGACGCTCTATGCGAGTCTGGCGTGGATCAGCGCGACCAACGCCGGCGGCTCGCTGCGCGGCTGCGAACTCAACATGGTCACGGTCGAAGACCCTGTCGAATACGACCTGTCGGGTGCCGGGCTTGCGATCAGCCAGACGCAGGTCGATCCGAAGAAGAATGTTACGTTTGCCACAGGTCTGCGTCACATTCTCCGGCAGGATCCCGATGTCATCATGGTCGGCGAGATTCGCGACGAAGAGACAGCCAGGATTGCGGTGCAGGCGAGTCTGACCGGGCATCTGGTGCTCTCGACCCTGCATACCAGTGATTCGGCCAGCGCGATCGCGCGATTGCTCGATCTCGGCGTCGAGCCGTTTCTGGTCTCGTCGTCGCTCAGTGCGGTGCTGGCCCAGCGTCTGGTGCGCACGGTGCACGGCGCGTGTGGCGGCCGCGGCTGCGAAGCCTGTCTGTCAACAGGCTTTGAGGGCAGAACCGGATTATTTGAACTGCTGGTGCTCGATGCGTCCCTGCGTTCGATGATCAGCGAGCGTGCCCCGGCCAATGAGATCCTGGCGCTGGCCCGCTCGCGCGGCATGCGCACGCTGCACGAGCACGGCCTGTCGCTGGTCTCTGCGGGCCTCACCACTGCCGCCGAACTCTCGCGTGTCATTGACGCTGGCGAGGAGCTTGCGACATGAGCCGGCACGAGATCGCGCCTGGGTGGAAGAGACATGTCGCGGTGTGCGGCGTTGTGCTCGTGGCGGTGTCGATCTGGTCGCTGTGGCCACTTGCAGCCGTCGAGTTTGAGATGCTCGCGCAGCAGGCGACCGAGCCGCCCGCCGCCGCAGCGCGCGAAGCACTCGATCAGGCGGCCTTTGCCGCGCCGATCTGGTATGTCGCTCCGCCGCCGGTCGCGGTAGCCGCGCCCAAGCCGCCGCCTCCACCCCCGCCACTCAAACTGCAACTGATCGCCATCATCTACGAAGGCGGCTCGCCGCGCGCGGTGCTCTATGACCCTGACCGCGATGCGATGATTTCGGTGGGCGTGGGGCAGGAGGTGGCGCGAGGCCGCGTCATCGAGTCGATCGATCCGTCCACGGTGGTCGTGCGCGACGCTGAGCGCACGGTGGCCTTGTCACTGCTCGGAGGCGGGTCATGAGCAGCGAGCGAGATGTGGTGTGGCCCACGGACCGCTGCTACTGGTCCGTCATCGAGTGGCCGGTGCGGTGCAAGGACGGCTCTGCGCCCGCCGGAGTGCTTCACGAGGCCGCAGCCGATATCCCGTGCGATGCCGACACGCTGCATGCGGTGGCGGCGTGCGACGGGCGCGGCCAGACCATTGTGTGCGCGGCTCCGACGTCAGATATCGGGCACGTCTGGTCGGACCCATCCACTCGAAACGTCATCTCGCTGCATCCTGCAGCGCTGCCCGACTGGCTTAACAGCGACCTCGATCCATCGCGTCTGAACTTCCTCGTCGGTCGGTATGCACCGCGCAGCCTCACGCGCCGGCGCACCGTCGGGCACGCTGTGTACGCCGCAGCGCTGCTTGTGTGCGCTGCAATGACGGCACTCGGGCTCGAGCGGCGTGCGCAGGCGCATCACGCCAGCGCCAACCGTGGCCAAGCTGCCATCGAGCAGATGCTCGCGCATGCCAATGTCGATGCGAAGGCGCTTGAGCGTGAACTCGTCCAGCGTCAGGATCGCCAGCAACTGGCCTCGGCTCTTGCCCTGCCAGCCGATGCTACGACGACGCTGGCGCTGGTGCTCTCAGCCTGGCCCGATGCGACCGATGCCTTTGTCGAATCGATCAATGTCGCCGAGGCCGACATCCAGATCGCTGTCTCGACCTCGGTCGATCCGGCGACTTTGCTCGAAGCGATTTCGGCCCCCGCAGGCTGGCGTCTTGAAGAGCCGCGTCTGAGCAGCGCCCGCGGCCTGTCGCGCATCGCCCTGCGCTTGCGGCCCGACGACACCCGCTCGCGCCGCGCGGAGGCTCGCCCATGACTCGCCGCATTGTCCTGATCTGGACCGTGTCGATCATGGCATCGGCCGCCATGGTGCTCAGCGCCATGCCGCGCTGGCGAAGCGCACACGAGCAGGCAAGCGCGACAAGCGCGCGCATGCAGGACATTGCCAGACATGTCGAAGCGCTGCACGCACTACCCGAGGCTGATGCGCAGTCACCGACATCCGATCGCCTTCTGGCCAATCGCATCGCCTCGATCGTTGCTCGGGCGGGCCTGACCAGCGGCACCATCATCAGCGTGTCGCCGGAATCAGAACGAGTGCTCAAGACAGTCGGCACGACCCAGGCTCTCCAACGTCGTGCCACGTTGACGCTCCAGGCACCGTCTCTGCGAGATCTCGGGCGCTTTCTCAGTCTGTGGCGCGATGAGGAGCCGCGATGGGTCATCACCGCGATCGATTTGAAGCCGCAGCGATCCGACGCGGCTCGAGGCGGCGATCTGCCGGTGCTGGCAGTGCTCACCATGACCGTGCACGACGCGCGTGAAAGCGAGATCAAGCGATGATCCACAACGTGATGTTCTGGTGTGTCTTGATCACGTTGCTGTGCGGCGGCTGCTCGACCCAGCCTCGCCCTGCTCACAGCCCCTATGCAACACCGACTGAAGCGGCCCGCAACACTGTGCTCGCGCAGAAACTCACAGCACAGGCCATCGAACAGATGGAGAAAAACCAGCAGCGGGCCGAGCAACTTCTGCGCGAGGCGCTCAGTGCCGATCTGTACTTTGGCCCCGCCCACAACAACCTCGGCATCCTGTATCTCTCGAGCGGCATGCTCTATGAGGCCGCCTCGGAGTTTGAATGGGCACGCAAGTTGATGCCCGGCCATCCCGACCCGCGCATGAACCTCGCTCTCGTCCTCGAGCGCGCTGGCCGCACCGACGAAGCCCTCGCCGCCTACGACGCCGCACTGGCCGTCTACCCGGGCCACCTCGAAACCACCCAGGCATTGGCTCGCCTCCAACTCCGCACAGGTCGCACCGACGACCGCACCCCAGGCTTCCTCGACGATATCGCCCTCCGCAGCCAAAGCGAGCAATGGCGAACCTGGGCACTCACGCAAAGGCTCAAAATGCGGGAGACCGACTGACTCGTCTCACTTGATCTTGAACTGGCTTTTCCTCTCTCACTCGCCACCAATCCCAGCCCCGACTTCGCACCCCTCGCCCACCACAATGATCAGTGGCCTCCAATCGATAAACGGCCGACCGTCTCGATGCCTCTCGCGTCCGCACTGCTCGCACGGCTCGCCGAGGTCTTTGTCAAGAACGAACGGCTCAATCGCCGTGGCCGGAAAGCCACACGCCGCACAGCCTGACTCGTGCCTCATGTTCTTCATCCTTCCTTCAAGTTTCGCTAGGCGCTTGTCAAGGCCCATGGCTTTACTCCAATCTCCGTAGGTGTCTCATCCATTGCCGCCTCGAGCGCCTCGATCCGCGCAAGCACATCGATCGCAACCACCGGCCCCAGCACGCGATCGAGGAGCAACTTCGCCGCCGCCATGTCGCCAGCCTTGGCACGCTCAATGACCGTCGCCACCACTTCACCCATGTCCTTGATCGTGACCGACTCAATCATCGCCGAGCGCAATCGCCCGACCCGCGCCGCTTGCGGATTGCCGATGGCGAATCGATTGCCCGACGCAAACCGCCCGCGCGCATCTCGCCCGCCGGAGCCGCCTCGCCCAGCATCGCCAGCAGCCACGATGCCTGTTTCAGGCGAGCTCGGCATCGCGACGGGATCAGCCTTGGCCCCGCGAGGCCGCCTCTTGGGCCCCTTTCCACCGTTAGAACCCGTTGGTGACGGTGACGGCATGGCTCAGCCTCCTCCTTTGACCACACTCGCCACCATCGCCGCGATCCCAACCCGTATCGCTTCCGGCAAGTCGGGCCAAGCGGTGATCAAACTGGCAAGTTCCCGGTCGATGTGTGGACGATTCTCAGCCTCGTTTGCCGATGGGGTGGCAGAATGGTGGGGGGCAAATGTACGATCGTCGTAAGTGCTTGCAGCGTCAGTCGCTTGCGGGGTATGGTGTCCGCCTTCCAAGCTGAATGTTGACGGTTCGAGTCCGTTCGCCCGCTTTTCTTTCGCTGCGGCGGCCCATGCGCTGCTTGCGGCGGTGCGATCGCGCTTTTATGGGTTGCCTTTGGCTGTGGCTTCGGCCTTGGCTGCGGCCCAGATTTCTTCTGCCGTCATGCCGTACTTCTCCAGCCAGTATCCGTCGCTGTAGCGGCCTGCGCGGCAGTCGGCGTTGATTGTGGTGATCGCGTCCCTGTCGATGTTGCGAACGATGTAATCCAGAAAGGTCGCTGCGGGGAAGTAGGGCTGGTCGTAGTTGGCCCGTTCCCAGTTGAGCCGGCGCCGCTTCTCGACCGGTTCGAACTGATACCAGCGGATCTGATCGGCGATTCCTTCCACCAGCCATCCCGGCGGGCGCTGCCCGCGCGGCATGCCGCGATACTGCTGGGCCACATGCACGAGTTCATGCACCACGCTGCCGACCGCTTCGGTCCTGAGGTTCGCCTTGTACCACTCGCCGGCACAATAGATATCCTGGCCGCTGGTGTGCGCCACGCCGTCCATCTGCGCGCGGAAGATGATGCGGAAGTCGTCGGGAGGCGAAAAGCCGTCGCTGGCCAACTGGGCCGTGATCTTCGGGTACCACTCGCTCACCACCGGCATGAGCGTCTCCTGCACCCATGCGCGCAGCTCGGGAACCTCGGTGGTGTCGAAGGTGATCGTGGCTGAGCCTTGAATGGTCAGCACATCGAGCGCGGCTTCGGTTTCGATGGCCTCGGGCTCGGGCACCGGCTGCGGGATCGGGCCGTCCTCGTCGGGCAGGCGCAGCACCTGGATCGAGCGGATGCTGACGATGCTCTTCGGGTCGTGCTGCTGGAACGCGAAGTGCCCGGGGCCGAACTGTCTGGCGAAGTCAAGATACTCATACAGTTCCTGCCCGTTGATCGAGACCCTGATGCGGGTCATAGCGCGGCCGCGCCAGACATCATCGCGCACGCCGATCTCATAGACAAACCACGCATCGGGCTCGACGAGCCTGGCATACACATGACACATCCCGTAGAGCGAGCCGGTGCGGATCGGGTCGGTGTGCGTGCTGGCCACCTGGGCCTCATAGCCGTCAAGGAAGCCGGGCTCGGGCGTCGTGCGAAAGTACAGCCCCGAGTTGCCGCCGTCATTGATCTTCATCTCGACGCGGTAGCGAAAGTTCCTGTACGGCCCGGTGGTCGAGACGAGCATCGACGGCTGGCCCGAGCCGACGATCGCGCCGTCGACGACGTCCCATTTGGTCTGCTCGGAGCCGACGACCCTCCATCCGTCGAGCGTGCGGCCGTCAAAGAGGCTGACCCAGCGCTGCGGCTCGCTGCTGCGGGCGGCGGCGGAGGGGACAGTGCGCGGCAGAGCGGCGAACAGGCAGATGAGACACAGGATTCGGGTGAGCATGGGTGGTCCTCCTTCTCTACCGTAGCTGGCAAAAACCTGGTGGCGGCGCGACCGCGGCGTGCTGACTCGCCGACAGCATAGCCGCTCGTGGTTGTCCACCGCGGCGCCGGGCCCGATTCTGCGACGGTATACTCGGCCACGATGAGCAAGTATCACGCGCTGCGCGACTTTCTTGTGACGTGTGCGGGCGAGGAGCTCGCCATATCCTTTGACGATCTCGAACGGGCCACCGGCATCACGCTTCCCTACGCCGCCCGTCACCATCGGCAGTGGTGGTCCAACGGCACCAACGCCCACACGCAGGCGGTGGCGTGGATGGAGGCGGGCTACAGGGTGACGGATCTGGACCTCAAGGCCGGCACCGTCCGCTTCGTGCCCGACGCTGGCGCGCCGAGTGCCGCTGGCCGCGAGCGCTTCGACCGCGTGCACCGCTATGAGCACCGCAAGTCGACTCGCTCGCGCCGCTGAGCCGCCCGCTGCGCACGGAGCCGACCACGGAGCAGGAGCGGGCCCGAAGCCGCCCCGAGGCACCGATGGCGCTGCGGCGGGCACCGGCACGCCTCCCGAAACGCGTGCTGAGATAACAATTCATCGACGCCACGCGAGTGAAGCCCGTGCTTGTGTCGCGCCAACGCGCGATTGTGTCGCGCCAACGCGCGCTTTTGTTGCGCCAACGCGCGTTATTGTCGTGTCAACGCGCGAAATTATCGTGTCAACGCGCGAAATTGTCGTGTCATCGAGCGTTTGTATCGTGTCAACGCGCGAAATTGTCGTGTCAACGCGCGGAATTGTCGTGTCAACGCGCGCTTTTATCGTGTCAACGAACGCTTTTGTCGTGTCATTGGCCGCGTGTGCAACCGTGTCGCGCGGCTCCACCGCCTCAGACCGACAAAAAGAGGCCTGACAGGCCCAATAACCGCGTTGGCCACGCGATCGCTCACACCGATAGACTCTGCCATGATGCACACTCGACTCATCGGACTGGTGGCAGCCGCTCTTGTCCTCCTTGCCGGACCTGCAGCCGGCGATGAGCCGGTCTGGACGACGATTCAGGAGCGGGCCAGCGAGCAGTTCGGCGAGGCCGGCGGGCGCGCGGCCGCGTTTCTTATGGCCCATCGCCCGCAGCGCGACGCCCAGATCGACCCGGACCTGGTGATCGAGAACATCGGCCTGGCGCTGCATGCCCGCACCACCTATCCGTGGGCCGCCGAAGTCCGCGAAGAACTTTTTTTCAACGACGTCCTGCCCTACGCGGTGCTCGATGAGACCCGCGAGCGCTGGAGGCCGCGATTGCACGAACTGGCCAGCGCGATGGTCGTCGACGCCAAGACCGCAACCGAAGCGGCCCAGGCTCTGAACCGGGAACTGTTCAAGAGCGTCAACGTCACGTACAGCACCGGCCGCCGCAAAGCCAACCAGAGCCCGCTCGAATCGATGGAACTCGGTCTTGCGTCGTGTACCGGGCTGTCGATTCTGCTCGTCGATGCCTGCCGCAGCGTGGGCATCCCCGCGCGCGTCGCGGGCATCGCCTCGTGGACCGATCGCAACGGCAACCACACCTGGGTCGAGATTCATGACGGCGAGCAGTGGCGGTTCGCGGGGGCGGCTGAGTATGACCCAAGCGGTCTTGACCGCGGCTGGTTCGCGGGCCCGGCCTCGCACGCGATCGAAGGCCACGAACTGCACGCGATCTGGGCCTCGTCGTGGCGGCGCACGGGCGACCGCTTCCCGCTGGCATGGAACATGAGCGATCGCAGTGTGCCGGGGGTCGATGTGTCGTCGCGTTACACCCGCGCGAAGGCCGCAGCGGGCACTGACAGGAGCGTGCTCACGATCCGTCTGTGGGAATCGCGCGGCGGGAAGCGGCTCGCGGCCGAAGTGACGGCGCTCGAAGCCGAAGAGGCGATTCGATCGCGCACCTTCGCCGACCCCGACGACATCAACCGCGTCGCCGAACTGGCCGACACCGGCCAGCGGCCATTGCGCATCGCGCTGGTTCATGACGGCCAGAGGCGCACGGCAGTGCTGAGCGAATCGCACGCGCCCGGTCGCGTCATCGAACTGTACTGGAATGAACTCGGTCTGTCGAAAGAGGCAGCGGTGGCGACAGCCGCGAGCGTGTGGGCCCAGCACGCCGCATCCGTGCGCGCCCAGCGCCAGGCCGAACTCGAAGCCCTGTCGCTTCGCTGTGGCGATTATGACATGCGACTCATGCGCCGCGACTTCGGCTCGGCGCCGGCGAGCGGAGCGAGCCTCTGGATCTCGATGCACGGCGGTGGGGGCGCGCCGCCCAGCGTGAACGATCAGCAATGGAGCAATCAGGTCAATCTTTACACGCTCCCTGAGGGCATCTGCATCGCCCCGCGCGCCCCGACCGACACCTGGAACCTCTGGCATCGCCCCGAGATCGACTGCCTCCTGGATCGGCTCATCGAATCGGCGATCATTGCCTGGGGTGTCGATCCTGATCGTGTGTATCTGATCGGGTACTCGGCCGGAGGCGATGGTGTCTATCAACTCGCACCGCGTCTGGCGGATCGATTCGCTGCCGCCTCGATGATGGCGGGGCATCCGAACGATTCATCGCCCCTGGGTCTGCGCAATCTCCCGTTTGGTCTGTTCATGGGGGCCGATGACGCCGCCTACAACCGCAACACGGTGGCGCAGCAATGGGCCGACCAGCTCGCTCAACTGCGTGCAGCCGACCCCGATGGCTACGAACACATGGCACGCATCTATCCTGATCTGGGACACTGGATGAACCGCAAGGATGCCGAGGCGATTCCGTGGATGGCGCAGAAAGTTCGTGATCCATGGCCCCGCTCGATCGTCTGGCGACAGGGCAATACCACGCACGAGAGGTTCTACTGGCTCGCGGTGCCGGATGAAGAGGCTGTTCGGGGGCGTGTGATTCGCGCCACAGTCGAAGGCCAGACGATCACGATCGAAAGTGATGCTGTGTCGCGCGTCGAACTGCTGCTCAGCGATGCGTTGCTGGATCTGGATGAGGTAGTCACCGTCATTCTGAACGGCCGCACCGTGCATGCAGGGCCCGTTGAGCGTACGGAGTCGGCCATTGGGCGTTCACTCAGCCTTCGTCCTGATCCGCGCATGATCGCTACCGCGGTGCTCAAGGTCGGTCTGGATGAGGATTGAACCTGCATGCGGGGCTCGGGATGGACCGCGCTTCGTGCATGCCACCCCAAACAGTTCCCTTCGTGTGATTTCGAGCCCAGTGCATTGAGATGTTGAGCCCCGCTTGCTGCGATTGTCTGTATACTGGACATCGTGCTGGCGAAAAGTCAGTGTGCGAGGGCATTGGGTGTCATGCGAACATATTCACTGGGTCTATCGTGGGTGTGGTCCGGCGTTGTGCTCATTGGAGCGAGCGCGTTGGTTGTCAGCCTTGCCGCCCGGCAGCCGGCGCCCGTTGATGCAGTTGATGCAGTTCCAACTGCCAAGCGGGTGCTTGAACCGGTGCGCTACGGTCGGGACATTCGGCCGATTCTCTCGGACCGATGTTTTCAGTGTCACGGGCCTGATGCGGGGACGCTGGCTGCGGATCTGCGCCTCGATGTGCGCGACCATGCGATCGCGGCACGCAAGGACGGCCCGCCCGCGATTGTGCCGGGCGACGCGGCAAGCAGTGAACTGTTCCGTCGCATCGCATCGAGCGATCCGATGGTCCGCATGCCTCCACCCGAGAGTCATAAAAACGCACTGACCGCGGCTGAACAGGATCTGGTGCGGCGATGGATCGATCAAGGCGCTCGCTATGAAGCGCACTGGGCCTTCGAGCCTCCGGTACGCCCGCCCGTGCCTGAGCGTGCGCAGGACTGGGGAACCACGCCGATCGACGCATTCATTCTTCAGACGCTGGAGCAGGCCGGGATCACCCCCTCGCCCGAAGCCGATCGCGTGAGCCAGTTGAGGCGGTTGTTCTTTGATCTCACAGGTCTTGCACCAACGCCCGACGAGATCGACGAGTTTCTCAGCGACCACAGGCCTGACGCATACGAGCGTTGGGTCGATCGGCTTCTGACCCGGGAGCCGTACCGCACGCGATACGCCGAACGCATGACCGCGCCGTGGCTCGATCAGGCACGCTATGCAGATACGACCGGCATCCACATGGACGCGGGACGGCAGATGTGGCTGTGGCGTGATTGGGTCCTTCACGCCTATCGCGATAACATGCCATTCGATCAGTTCGTGATTGAACAACTCGCAGGCGATCTGATCCCGGGCGCTTCGACATGGCAGGTTGTGGCCAGCGGATTCAATCGCAATCACGTCATCACCGATGAAGGCGGCGCCATCGACGAAGAGTATCTTGTCGAATACGCAGTGGATCGCGTTTCGACCGCGGGCTCGGTGCTGCTTGGGCTGACACTGGGTTGTGCACGCTGCCACGACCACAAGTTCGATCCGATCAGCATGGAGGATTTCTACTCGTTCTTCGCGTTCTTCAACTCCAACGACGAGCCCGGGCTGTATTCGCAGACGCCCGACGCCAACCGCGCTTACGAGCCGTTCATCCTTGTGCCAACTTCGGATCAGCAGGCAAGGCTTGATGCGATTACGCGTGAAATCGAGGGTTTGAAGGCGACGCTCGAGACAAGAACGCCCGAAGAGCAAGAGCAGCGCGAACGCTTCGCTGGCCAGATCCAGGAGTCTGCCGGTGTGCGCTGGTCGCCAGCGCATGTCGTGAGCGTTACTTCGAATGGCGGCGCGACGATGGATATCCTCGATGACGGCTCGATTCGCGCCTCGGGCACTTTGCCTGAGCGGGACGACTACCACGTCACAATCCGCACCAGCGGGTCAGGGCAGAGGCTCATTCTGCTCGAAGCCCTCGAAGAACCGACCGCACCCGATGGCCGCATCGGGCGGGCACACAATGGCAACGTGGTCGTCACCGGCCTGCTCGCATCATGGTCTACACCGGACAAGCCTGAATCGAAGAATGACATCACATTCTCGTGGGCTTACGCCGACTATGCGCAGGAGAACGGCAACTTCGCGGTGACAAACCTGCTCAGCCCGAACAACGCCGAGGGCTGGGCGTTGCGCGCGCACGAACGGCGGGGACCGCGTTACGCGCTGCTGCTCGCCGACGAAGATTTCGGGGTCGAAGGTGTCACCGATCTCCACCTCATCATCCGACAGCAGTCTATATACGCACAGCACACGCTCGCCCGTTTTCGCATCAGCGTCGGCACGATCAGCGACGTCGGTGCGGACATGCTCCCAAACGCGTGGGGTCGATGGCATGTCGTCGGCCCGTTCGCGGGCGATGAGCAGAACCGTGTCTGGGAGCCGGAAATCGGACCCGAACATCAAACTCGCCTCGACCTTGCCGCCACATTCGGCGAACAAGGTCTTGCGTGGCGCTTCGATGAACGACTGCGCGACGGCATTGCACTTCCTCTCTATGACGGCCGCAACATCACATATCTCGGCAGGCAGGCTTTCGCACCGACGCCGAGGTCCGTCGAAGTCTCGCTTGGCAGTGACGATGGATTTCGGCTTTATGCGAACGCGACCCAGGTCGCACAGCGACAAGTCGATCGCGGCGTCGCGCCCGATCAGGATTCAGCCACAATCCCACTGACATCAGGCGAGAACGCAGTCGTTCTCAAGATAGTCAACACCGGAGGCATTGGCGGGTTCTATTACAAGCAGGCCGAGACCGCCACCTTGCGAGGCGATCTTGTCTGGGCACTCATTCCGCACGATCGCCTCTCGGCTGAGCTTGAATCCCGTCTGGATCGTGCCTGGAGCAGCGCATTTCTGCCGCGATATCTTGAGGCCGCAGAACGTACAGCGGCGCTTGACCGCGAAAGCATCTCTATCAACGCCGTCGTCCCTCGCACCATGGTGATGAAGGAACTGCCCGAGCCTCGCCCGACATTTGTACTTAGTGCCGGGCTGTATGACAAGCCCGATCACTCTCGCCCCGTAGGTCGCCGAGTGCCCGCATCGCTTGGCGCAATGCCCGCTGACGCACCTGCCAACCGGCTGGGACTTGCCGAGTGGATCGTTTCGGACGACAACCCGCTCCTGGCTCGCGTCACCATGAACCGACTGTGGGAGCAGTTCTTCGGCACAGGTATTGTCGAAACGAGTGACGACTTCGGGCTTCAAGGCGCCTGGCCAAGCCATCCCGAATTGCTCGACTATCTCGCGGTCGAGTTTCGCGAGAGCGGCTGGGATCTTCAGCACATGATTCGCCTGATCGTCACGAGCGCGACCTATCGCCAGAGTTCCAGGGTGCGCCCGAGTCTGAAGGAACTCGACCCAGACAACAGGCTGCTTGCGTTTTTCCCGCGGCGCCGCCTTGCTGCCGAGCAGATTCGCGATCACGCTCTGTACGCTTCGGGCCTGCTGGTCGAGAAGCTCGGAGGACCATCGGTCAAGCCGTATCAGCCTCCTGGACTATGGCAGGAAGTGGCAATGCCACAATCAAATACGCGCATCTATCAGCAAGGCACCGGAGATGATCTCTGGCGGCGCAGCATCTATACCTATTGGAAGCGTGCCGTGCCGCCGCCATCAATGCTCACGTTCGATGCTCCGACACGCGAGTCGTGCGTCACACGCCGCATCCCCACCAGCACGCCGCTTCAAGCGCTCGTCCTGTGGAACGACGAACAGTTTCAGGAGGCGTATCGCGTGCTGGCGCAACGCACGCTCGCCGAGGTCGATCACGATGACGCTCGTCTCACACACCTGTTCCGTCGGTGCATCGGGCGTGCGCCAGAACCACGCGAACTGACCCTCCTGCATGATGCCTTGGAGGAATATCGTGCCCGATATCGCCAGGCACCCGACGACGCTGCCGGTGTCATTGCGGCCGGGCAGTCTTCGCGACCCGCGGATGCCGACGCTGCCGAACTTGCAGCGTGGACCATGATCGCCAGCAGCGTGTTCAACCTCTATGAATCCACGACGCAGGAGTAATGCCGGTGCATCCTCTCGAAGAACACTATCTTGACCTCACTCGGCGACGTTTCTTCAGCCTTGCCGCTCGCGGGCTGGCGGCCGGCTTGGGAGGCACGGCACTCGGCTCAATGCTCGGAGCCGAAGCCACCAAGCGCGTCATCAATCCCGGCGATCCCGCCATCAGCGACCTCTTCCCCGGCATCGGAGCTCACTTCGCACCCAAAGCCAAGCGCGTCATCTATATGCACATGGAAGGCGCTCCAAGCCAGATCGACCTCTTCGACTACAAACCGGCACTGCACGAACGCTTCAACGAAGAACTGCCCGACTCCATTCGAATGGGACAACGTCTCACCGGAATGACCAGCGGTCAGGCACGATTCCCCGTCGCACCATCCATGTTCAAGTTTGACAAGTATCGCAATAACGACAGCGGGCTCTGGATGTCCGAGCTCCTCCCACACACCGCATCCGTCGCGCACGAACTGTGTGTCGTCTACTCGATGCACACCGAAGCCATCAACCACGAACCAGGCATCACATTTTTTCAAACCGGCAGCCAGCAGCCCGGGCGTGCATCGTTCGGGTCATGGGTCAGTTATGGCTTGGGCAGTGCGAATGCCAATCTACCAACTTTTGTCGTGCTCATCACCCAGGGCGTGGGAAACATGCAGGCGCTCTCCGCGCGCTTCTGGGGCTCGGGTTTTCTGCCCAGCGAGCATCAGGGGTGCAAACTTCGCGCGGCTGAAGACCCCGTGCTGTTCCTCAAGGATCCGCATGGCGTCTCGCGCAACGATCGCCGCCGCATGCTCGATCTGGTCGGGGAACTCAACGCCCTGGAGAACGAGCGCACGCTTGACCCCGAGATCCGAACACGCATCGCTCAGTACGAAATGGCTTATCGCATGCAGATGTCCGTTCCCGATCTCACTGATTTTTCCAACGAAGATGCCGAAACTCTTGCGCTCTATGGCCCCGATGTTTCTCGCGCCGGCTCCTTCGCCGCCAACTGCCTCCTTGCACGAAGGCTCGCCGAGCGCGGAGTCCGATTCATCCAGCTCTACATGCGTGGCTGGGATCAGCACAACAATCTGCCCAACGAGTTGCGGGCCCAATGCAAGGCGGTCGATCAGCCTCAGGCCGCGCTCATCAAGGATCTTCGTCGTCGCGGGCTCCTCGATGAGACGCTCATCCTCTGGTCTGGCGAGTTCGGCCGCACCGTCTACTCGCAAGGTACGCTCACAGCCGACAACTATGGCCGCGACCATCACCCACGTTGCTTCAGCCTCTGGCTCGCGGGTGGCGGTATCAAGCCCGGCATCACCTATGGCCGAACCGACGATTACTCATACAACATCGTTGAAAACCCCATGGAAGTCCACGATCTTCACGCCACCATGCTGCACCTGCTCGGCATCGATCACGCTCGGCTGAAGTTTCGAAGCCAGGGACGCGACTTCAGACTCACAGACGTCTTCGGCAAGGTGAATCGCGACATCATCACATAAGCACGCACCACACTCATCTATCCACCATGGAAGCACTCATTCAGTTCGCCGGTCGACTCCACCCGCTCCTGCTTCACGCGCCAATCGGCTTGCTCATCGGGCTTGCTGCACTCGAGTTGATCTCACGTCTGGCCAAAAAACCGCTGACGCCGTTCGTCCGGGCCGCACTGATCTGGCTCGTTGCACTCTCTGCTGCAGCGTCGATCGCATCTGGTCTCATCCTTGCAGAAGAGGGCGGGTATGCGCGGTCAACGCTGCAACTGCACAAGTATCTTGCGATTGCGGTTGGTGTGGCAGCACTTGCCGCTGCATTGGCCAATCACTTTGCCAGGCCGCGCACCTATGGCGTGCTGCTCGCATTCGCGCTCGTGCTCCTCATGCCCGCTGGTCACATCGGTTCCACTATGACTCATGGCCCAAGATTCCTCACAGAGCCCTTTGCGACACGCCCCACAGAGCCGGTGGTTGTTCCGGTTGATCTTGAGCCGGGCCAGAGTGTGTATACGCACGTCATTGCGCCCATACTCACTGCTCGGTGCGTCGGCTGTCATGGCTCCGATCGTGACAAGGGCGGCCTGCGGCTTCACACACCCGAAGCAATCACCCTCGGCGGTGAATCGGGGCCGGTTTTCGTCGCTTCGGATCCAGGCCAGAGTGAAATACTCAAACGCATGCTCCTGCCGCTCGATCACGATGACCGCATGCCGCCCCGATCCAAGCCTCAACCAGCCCCGACAGAAGTAGCCGCGATCGAAGCGTGGATTGCCGATGGTGCTTCATTCGTTGCGACTCGCTCGCTGGCCAGTGCGATGGCGCTTGCCGAACACACCACGACGCCCGACGCACTCAGCACCGATCCAGGACCGCCTTCTGCCGCCGCGATCCACGCATTGCGCGAGCACTTCGTTCATGTCGAGCCTGTCGCGGCCAACACGAATTTTCTTGTCATTGATGCCTCGACTGCAATGCCCGCAATCAGTGATGAACGCCTTGAAGCATTGCTCATCCCTCTGCGAGAGCATGTCGCCGATCTTTCTCTCGCTCGCACCAAGGCGACCGACGCGATCATGCCTCTGCTTGCGCAGTTTCCCAACCTTGTGCGACTCGATTTCTCATCAACGAGTATTTCGAACATTGGCCTTGCGAATCTGACTGAGCACGCATCGCTCGAAACGCTGCTCATCGCGCAGTCGCCAAACGTTACTGATGAGACAATCTCGATTTTGAAAACTATCCCGCGCCTTTCTCGCGTCTACCTCTGGGGAAGTGGTATCTCAGCCCCTTTGATTGCCAAGTGGCGCCAGGATCAGCCGCAGTTGCGGATTGACGCCGGCGACGCGCCGCTGTCCGATCCGCTCGACGCTACCGCCTCGACCGATGACACATCGGCTGCGATTGCTCGTGCGGTCACCGATGCCCTCACACCCATTAATGCCATGTGCCCTGTGTCGTCCAAGCCAGTTGATCGCCGCTACGCTGTGGTGCACAATCAGCGTGTCATCGCGTTCTGCTGCGCCAACTGTCTTGATTCATTCGTCCGCGATCCCGACCGGTTCGCTCAGGCTCTCGGCCCCTGACCGCACGCTCAACTCCCGCCACGCCTGTACGGCGGAGTACACATCGTCAGCCGATCTCGCTTCGCGGATCGCATCCTTCAGCGGGCGGCAATGCGAGCCATTGATATCCTTGCCGAGCCAACTGATCTTCTGCCCAAGTTTGAACAGCGCATTCGCATCGCCACGAAACTCGCGCAGTCGATCAAAGTAGTACAGCACCGTATCGAGTTTCTCACTCTCTTCGACACGCCCTTCATCGCCAGTCGTCTGCCTGGCCCATGCCTGACGGAAAATCCAAGGCCTGGCAAACGCCCCTCGTCCAATCATCACTCCAGCACACCCCGTCTGACCAATCAACTCCATCACGTCATCAGGTGTGCGCACATCGCCATTGCCAATCACAGGCGGACCGCCCGCAGACGTGCCGTCGTACGCGCCGAACCGCTCCCCAACTGTCTCTACGACGCGCCGAATCCCATCGCGACGCACGCTCCCCTTGAACCGTTGCTCAGTCGTTCGACCGTGAACGGTTATCGCAGCAGCACCAGCCGCAATCAACTGACAAGCAAGCGCACCGGCTACATTGTGCTCCGCATCCGCGTCCGTCCAGCCCAATCGCATCTTGGCAGTCATTGGCACACTGTCCGGAATCGCCCGTCGAACTGCATCCGCAATCGCGACAGCCGTCCCTGGAATAGTCATCAACTTCGACCCGCCATCCTTCTTGCAGACCTTGTCGACAGGGCAGCCCATATTGATGTCAACGACGGTCGCACCACGATCAACGCACCATCGGGCACCATCGGCCAGCAGTGCAGGATCCGATCCGTACAACTGCATACCGATCGGCTTGTCGAAGTCGTTGGTGCGAGCCAGATCCGCGGTGGCCTCCGAACCACACAGCAGCCCCACCGGACTCAGCAAGTCAGTGCATGCCAGTCCAACGCCTCCGAGTCGCCGCACCGTCATCCGCCACGCCAGATCGCACCAGCCAGCAATCGGCGCGAGCAGCAGATTCGTCTCAAGTCGCAGTGATCCAATCTGAAGCGGTGTAGCGAGCATGGAATTTCGCGGTTCGTCGTGCCCCATCGCACTGTGGATCCTATCCCGAAGTCGATGCAAAGCCATCACCGGCTCGCAACCTCGGGCCTACGATCGGCGTTGACACCCAGCACAGGGTGCGGTGGCCGAGCGGCTGAAGGCGACGCACTTGAAATGCGTTAGACTCGTAAGGGTCTCGGGGGTTCGAATCCCTCCCGCACCGTTCATTCCTCTATTTCGGCGTCACTGGCACCCCGCACTGAACGCCCCCAGATACCCCGCGACATCGAAGAAATCAAAAACCCCATCGTCGTTGAGGTCCGCCTGTGGATGCCTCGCGCTGAACGCAGCCAGAAACGTCGAAACGTCAAAGAAGTTCAGCACTCCATCGGGTTGGAAATCCGCAATACATGCCCTCGCAGTGATCGTGTAAATCCCCGCGGGCACATTCTTGAGCGTTTCCGTCATGCCATTGGCGTATGTGATCGTCAGATTCGCGTGCGTCGCACCCGCCAGCCCGATGTGGGCCGACAACTCCGATTGCGCCAGATACGTCGACCCGCCATCAATATACCGCATCTGCGTCAGCCCTGGCGTCTGCATGACGACCTTCGTCCCGAAACCGTCGGGCGCAAGCCCCAGCACATGCCTCGTGACAAAACGCAGTGTGATCGATGTTGCTCCCGGGTTCGGCAGATCATTCCGATACAGCAGCATCGGTTGACGGGTGTTGAAGATCACGATGTCGCGTGAGCCCTTGTTGTCAAAGTCGGCCGTCAGCAATCCTCGCCCCTGGCCCGCGTGCAGGATCCCCGATTCAACAGCCCGATCAGTAAACGTCCCATCTCCGTTGTTCATGTACAACTGCGTGGGGTCCGCCTGGTTCGGTGCTTCCCAACCATTCGTAGCCACAATGTCAACTCGCCCGTCATGATCGAAGTCCGTCGCTTCCGTCCCCCAACCCCAGTATCCAAAGTTCACCCCAGCAGCAACCGAAATCTCCTCAAAAACATGTGGCGAAACCTGGCGATACAGCATGTTCCCCGATCCCGCACTCTTGTCCTCATTGATTCGGCTCGTCACGTACCAGTCGAACAACCCGTCATTGTCAAAATCACCGTACGTATTGCCCATGCCATTCTCGTCCAGGCCAGTGCCCGAACTCGCCGTAGCGTCCGTGAACGTCCCGTCCCCATTGTTGATCAGGTATCGCGACGTGAGGAAATCTGCAACCCACAGCAGATCCGGCCACCCGTCTCCATTCATATCCACAAATCGCGGCGCGTACCCCTTGACTGTGTTCATGCCGGCCGGCAACGCAATGGATGTGACATTCGTAAACGTCCCGTTGCCATTGTTGCGGAACAGCCGGTTTCCTCCTTGCCACCCGGCGACAGCCAAATCCAGATCGCCATCCCCGTCAAAGTCGCCAAACGCCGCCCCGAACGCTTCGCCCAATGACTGATGCGTCATCCGCACCCCCGCAGCCTGCGCCACATCCGTGAAGGTCCCATTCCCGTTGTTGCGCCACAGAATGTTCCGTCCGGCCGACTGCATCTGCGTGGTTCCAATCGACGTGACGTAGATATCAAGCCACCCATCGTTGTTGTAGTCGCCCACCGCAGCCCCGGTGCCCCGGTGCGTGCGACCCACCCCAGCCGAAAGCGTGACATCAGTAAACGTCCCATTCCCGTTGTTCAGGAACAGGCGATCCATGCCTCCGCCCCCGCCGATGACAAACAAATCGAGATGTCCATCGCGGTTGAAGTCGCCCACCGCGCCCCCCGGAGCCATGAACTCCATGTCCGGAAGTTGCAACGCCGTCTGGTGCACGACCGAGCACCCTGCATCGCTGGCTCGCTCAGTAAACTTCAACTGCGCACCCGCCGACGAACATACATACAGCGCAGCAATCATCCCCACACGCAAAGCACGCGCAAATGCCATCACTTCCCTCGCTTTCGATCCAGTTTTTCTTCGCAGACCCGACTCTGGCCAGAACGGCCAAGGCTGGTTCAATATACCAAGAACTGCGCCCTGCGTGCAAGCAAAACCGCCCCCGGATGGACGCGGTTCGACAAACTCAGTT
This sequence comes from Phycisphaeraceae bacterium, assembly GCA_019636795.1. Taxonomy (NCBI): domain Bacteria; kingdom Pseudomonadati; phylum Planctomycetota; class Phycisphaerae; order Phycisphaerales; family Phycisphaeraceae; species Phycisphaeraceae bacterium. Next base: position 415,534 of record JAHBWW010000004.1, on the reverse strand, counting down.
CAAATTCTGATCGGGAAGCAGGCTTCTGCCGACCCTCTCAGGCCTTCGGGGCCTTGTAGAACGGCAGCGGAACCACCTGCCCCTCGATCAACGCCTTGCCCGCATCAATCTGCACTGCCTGCCCAGCCCCCGCCCGCTCAATCGGCACAAAACCCATCGCAATAGGACGCTCCAGCGTCGGGCTCAGGCACCCGCTCGTGACCTGTCCGATTTCCGCCTCACCAACCTTGATCGGCATCCCCTGCCTCGGCGTGCGTTTGCCATCGCACGCTATACCGACCAGTTTCCGTGTTACACCTTTTGCTTGAGTCGCCTCCAACGCGTCCTGCCCGATGAACCGCTCGCCGCCCCCAGCCTCGCTCTTGTCCATCGCGATCGCAAAATCAAGCCCGGTCTCCAGCGCGTTAATCTCTTCGCCCAGTTCGTGTCCATAGAGCGGCATCCCCGCCTCCAGCCGAAGCGAATCGCGCGCGCCCAGCCCGATCGGTCGCACCACCGGATGCTCAGCACTCAGGCCCGCATCCTTGAGCAGCAGTTTCAGTGCCATGCCCACAGCCTTGGCTGGCAGAATCACCTCCACGCCGTCCTCACCGGTGTATCCCGTACGGCTCACGATCAACTTCATCACCAGCAGGTTCTTCGTCGTGAACCGATACCGCTTGAGCGTCGGAATCTCCGAACTCACGCGGCTGATCAGTTCCATCACCTTTGGCCCCTGAAGTGCAACCATCGCCGTCGCCATCGTCCGATCGTCGAACTTGACCTTCCATCCGCGCCGTTCTCGCACCGCCTCGAAATGTGCCAGCAACTTCTCGCGATTCGACGCGTTGATCACCACGGTGAACTCGTCTTCCTCGTGTCGCATCACGATCACATCGTCGCGAACCCCGCCTTGCTCGTTGCACACCAGTGAATACCGGCACTGGCCCGCCTGCATGTCGCCGATCTTTCGTGTGCAACAGTGTTCAAGCAGCCGCCGCGCGTGCATGCCGCTGAAGTTCACCCGCCCCATGTGCGACACGTCGAACAACCCGCCCGACCGCCGCACTTGAAGGTGTTCTTCCTGAATGCTGCCGTAGCGAATCGGCATGCTCCAGCCCGCAAACTCGACAAAGTGGGCGCCATGCTCGGCATGAAAGTCATGAAGCGGTGATTGATGCAAGGCAGAGTCCTCCGCAAAAGGTCAGATCATCAGCGTAGGCGCGAGCACTTCAAACCGGGCTTGAGCCCCGCATCACGGTTGTCCCCGCCAAGGCCCATTGTCCAGCAGCCTCACGCCCCCGACCTCGGCACACACCAATGCCCGCATCTCCCTGCCAACCTCTTGAGCGGGCATCAACGTCACCGCATCGCGCACGGTCGCGTAGTGCACAGCATCCACGCTCCGGACAAGGGTCTCGTGCATCACACGCTCGGCTTCCTCTACACTCGCACATCGACCGCTCTCTTCGATCGCGCGATGAAGCGACAGTGCCCGCTCTCGCCCGCGAACATCAAGCCTCGAATTGCGGCTCGACATCGCGAGCCCGTCCTGCTCACGCACAATCGGACCCGCGATAATCTCAATTGCTCGGCCCTGCATCCTCACCATCGCCCGCACCACCTGCAACTGTTGCCAGTCCTTTTCTCCAAACACCGCTTGGCTCGGGCTGCAGACATCAAACAACCTCGAAACCACCTGACAAACTCCCGCAAAATGCCCCGGCCTTCCCGCGTCCTCAAGCGCAGGTTCCGTGGCCACTGGGGGTAGCGACGGCACCGGAACTCCAGCGTCCGGCGGGTACATTTCCTCCACCGATGGGCAGAACACGACATCCACGCCGGAACCGTCGAGCAGATTCAGATCGCGCTCGAGATCGCGCGGATACGCATCCAGATCCACCCGCGCATTGAACTGCGTCGGATTCACAAAAATACTCACAACCACCAGCCCGGTGTCACTCACTTCACGCGCACGATGTACCAGCGACAGGTGCCCTTCGTGCAAAGCGCCCATCGTCGGCACCAGCACGCACCCTTCGGCATTCAGTTCCTGAATCTTGCGCACAATCCGCACGCACAAGTGTTGATCGCCCGACCCGCCCGAGCAAATCGCTTCACGCCGAGGCCGACGCCGCCCACTTGGCTACAGGACCTTCCGTCGGTAGCGGGATCAGGTCCAGGTCCACAAAGTACAGCCCGTCGCAGTCATAGTCGCAGAGCACGACTCGCGCCAACAGCACCACAGGCTTCGAATCGATCAGGTGAATCATGATCCCAATGGTGCTTTCCGGATAGATCATCCGACGCGAGCGAATCACGATGTTTGATCGGCTGAGCAGGGCTGCCCGAGCAGTCCAGACCGACTTGACCCGACCTCTCTCATCAAATTCCGCAAGGTCAAGTTCGGCGCTGAAAGCCGCGCCCTTGGGTCGCCCAGGACGAGCCTTAATGACTCCCGCACCGCCACCTACGCCCGGAGGCGGGGGAACTGACGGGTACTGGTCAGAATGGCACAAAAGGCGCGAGCGCACAGGACACCCCTCCGCACTCTGTCATCGGATCGGTTGCACCCCGACTTTCGTGGGGGGAACCCTCCCCAACGTCCGAGAGCCAATTCAGTCCCGGGAATCCGTAACCTTTTGCTGCGACGTCGCACTTCCCTGTGTATCGCGTTTCGGCCGAAACAGCAGCACCCGCACCAGCCAACCGAAACACCGGGCCGCCATCCCCCGCTTGCGCGCGCCCGCTGCATGCAGCGTCCCGGTCACGAATCCTTCGAGTTCGTAGTAGTTTCGCGGAGGCCTTGCGTACAAGTCCTGTCCGCAGCTCGGGCACACATAGTCCTGAAGCGGACTCTGAAACGCACTCCCGTCAAATCCGCACGAAACACACCGCCTCCGGGACAACTCGGGAGCAGCAGCACGAGAACACACGCGACGCATGCGCCAAGACTACCGTATCCCATCGCTCGTGAGAAGAGATTTTTGCACGATTCATATGATTCTGGGACCATGCAGTGAACCCGCCAACCATCGAGCAGTGGATCACCCGTCTCGAACATGGCGCACAGATGGTCCTGCGGGAAACCCCCTTGTTCGAGGGCGCGAGTGATCCCGTTTCGGTCGCAGACTGGATTTCAAACTTCGCAGACGAACTCGGCCATCGGCGTGCGCTCGACCGCGCCGTTCTGGCTCGCCTCCTGGGGACCAGCCCCGGTCCAATGCCGGCCTTTCCGACCCCCGACATCGCTTTGTGGTGGGGACAGGACTTGCAGAGCGATTCCCGCAGGGGACCGCCGCCACAGCCCATTGTGCCGCCGGACCCGAATATGGGAATCGAACTGTGGACCGAGATTGAACTCGGGGCTTTGCATGCCGTGTGGAACCGGGTGATTGACCGGGCAGCACCCGAGTGTGGAGTGCTTGCACGCCAAGCCGTCGAATGGCATGTGAACGAACTCCAATCCGACAATGCGACTTCGCACGCTTTCGGGCTGCATGGTTTTGTGATTTGTGCGCACGAACGCAATCTGTCGGACGTCTGGTTGCACGCTGACATGATGGTGCACAGCACGATGCTGGGTACGGGAAAACCGGATCGGTTTTCTGCGTGCCTCATGCTCGACGCGGCACGGGGGCTGAGGCGATACCTCGAAGCGCTCTAAGCGCGGGTCTGAGGCACCGACTGGCGAGGGCGGATCCATCGCGAAATCTCGGTGCGGCGATTGATCTCTGCCCACGCTTTGGCGTCCGATTCGTAGCGGGCACGCAGAGCGGCAGAGAGCAACCCCATGAACATGGGTTGCGGCCGCAGGGGCCGGCCGGTGAGTTCGGGATGGAACTGGGCACCGATGAAGTAGGGGTGGGTGTTGTTTGGATTGTCCTCGGAGAACTCGGGGAGTTCGAGAACCTGCATAATGGGCTGGTCGGGATGCCGACCTGAGAAAATCAACCCCTTGGCTTCGAGTCGTTCGATGTAGTGCGGGTCCACTTCGTAGCGATGACGGAAGCGTTCGTGAATGCTGGTGCGTCCTCCGAAGAGGAAGTGGGCGAGTGTGCCGGGCTGGATCTGGACATCCTGAGCACCGAGGCGCATGGTTCCGCCGAGGCCTTCAATTCGTTTCTGGTCGGGGAGCTCGCTGATGACTGCTGACGGACAGGCGGGGTCGAACTCGGTGCTGGATGCGTCAGAGATTCCAAGGACGTTTCGGGCAAACTCAATGACTGCGACCTGGAAGCCAAGACAGATGCCCAGGTATGGGAGTTTTCGCTCACGGCAGAAGCGGACACAGGCGATCTTGCCTTCGACACCGCGCCACCCGAAGCCTCCGGGGACGATGACCCCATCGAGGCCTTCTAGCGCGGTGTCAACGTTGCGAAGGTCTATGTCTGTGGTCTCGATCCAGCGTTGTTCAACGCGGCACTGGAGGTGTGCTGAGCAGTGTTCGAGTGCCTTTTCGATCGAGGCATACGCGTCGCGGAGGGCAGCGTACTTGCCGGTGATGCCAATCGAGATGGTGTGATCGCGCGGGCCAGTCAGTTTGCTGATGAACCGGCTCCAGCGTTCGCGGGCGACATCCTCGTGGCGGTTGTCAACGCGATCGTGGAGACTGAGGACGGAGAGAATCTCGCGGTCGAGGCCTTCGGCGCGGAGTTCGTCAGGGATGGTGTAGATGCTGTCGCGGTCGTGCATGCTGAAGACACGACGCAGCGGCACGTTACTGAACATCGCGATTTTCTCGCGGACTTTCTGCTGAACCGGGTTTGACGCGCGGCAGGCGATCATGTGTGGCTGAATGCCGGCTTCGAGAAGTCGCTTGATCCCGAGTTGAGCGGCTTTGGATTTCTGCTCGCCGAGACTCTTGGGCTCGATGACGTAGGTCAGGGCGACAAAGCAGCATGAACCTGGACCTTCCTCGAAAGCCAGTTCGCGCAGGGCTTCAATGTAAAAGCCGTTTTCGTAGTCGCCAACAGTGCCCCCGACTTCGACAAAGATGACATCGGCGGGCTGGTTGCCGTCGCCTCGGAGCGCGAGTTCGCGGAGTTTGCGCTTCACTTCACCCGTCACATGCGGAATCATCTGGACATCGCGCCCGAGATAGACGCCCTGCCGCTCACGATCGAGGATTTCGCTGAAAATTCGGCCTGAGGTGACGAAGTTCCGCCTGGAGAGATTCTGATCGAGCATGCGCTCGTACGTGCCCAGATCCATATCGCACTCGGTCCCGTCTTCGAGGACGAAAACCTCGCCATGGCGATAGGGGTTGAGCGTTCCAGAGTCGATGTTGAGATAGCCCTCCATTTTGATGGGGGCGACGATCAGGCCTTTGTCCTTGAGGACCTTGGCGACGCTGGATGCAAAAATGCCCTTGCCCAGGCCTGACATGACCGTGCCCAGGACGATGATGTACTTGTGAAACCCTTTGCGGTAGCCATCGGGAACTGGGGAATAGAACTCGGTATAGGGAGAGGATTCTCCCGCCGCGGCAAGCATGGCCTGAGCGTCAACCTCGGCTTCAGGCTCATCGGCGGGTACGCCATGGGCAAACCGGTTCGGCTTGCTGTACGGTGGTTGATTCTGATTGGCAGCGTCTTCAGACGTTGGGGGCATGTCCAATCGTATCAGACTCGCGCCATCGCTCCAATGCAAGCGGCCAAAGTTGTGGATGATTGTGCCCGTGGGGCTGGGTGTGTACCCTCTGGGCGTTACGAATTTCATCTGCGGAGGATGGGTTGATGCGCGGACGTATGGCGATGCTCGGGGCCGGACTTGTGCTGGGTGTTCTTGGGACCGTGGTGATGGCCCAGGAAGAACATCAAATCACGCCTCGGCACGACCCCGGCACAGGTCGGGATCTGGCACACTGGCCCAAGGCCCGGCACTTCGACCACCTGCACATGCGGCTGGAACTGGATATCGTGTCGATCGATCCCCCGGAAATCGTGGGCCGACAGCGTCTGCGCATGACTCCGATTGGATCGGCACGCGATCGAGTGAGGCTGGATGCACAGAATCTGGATATCGTCGACGTTCGTGTAGGGTTTGGTCGATCGAGCAGGCCACGGCCAGCGACCTTTGAGTATGACGGGCGAGAGTTGTGGATCGATTTTCCCCATGTGGCGGAATTGGGGCAAGTCGTTGAAGTCTGGCTCGACTACAGCGTGACGCAGTTCGAGCCTGCGGGTCAGGGGCTGAGCGTGACACCCGGGGATCCGAGCGCAGCTGGCATTTCGGAGCGGCTGCCAGTGCTTTATAGCCAGGGGCAGGCCGAGTACAACAGCCAGTGGTTTGCCTGTCACGACTTCCCGAATGAGCGACTCGCGACCGAACTGATCGTGACGGTCGACGACGCGTTCAGCGTTGTTTCTAACGGGGCTTTGGTTGAAGAGCGGGCGATCGGCAAGGGACGAAAGCGCTGGCATTGGGACCAGCGGGAGCCTCACCCGGCGTACCTGGTGACGCTGGTGGTCGGGGCTTTTGAGCGGGTTGACCTCGGCGGGCCTGAATCTGCAAGGCCCGGGCTGCCGATGGCGGTGTGGACACCGATCGGGACGAGCGAGAATGTCCGAGGAGGCTTTGGTGAGACGCCAGCCATGATGGCGTTTTTTGAAGAACTCTTCGATCATCCTTATCCATGGGTGAAGTACGATCAGGTGAGCGTGCGCGGGTTCGACATCGGGGCGATGGAAAACACAACGGCGTCAACGTTCTATGGCGAATCGGCCTACCAAAACGCTGACGAACTGCGTGATATCGTCGCCCATGAACTAGCGCACCAGTGGTTCGGGAATCTGGTGACATGCAAATCGTGGGAGCATCTGTGGCTCAACGAAGGCTTTGCGATGATCTGCGAAGCGTACTGGCGCGAGCATCTGGCGGGCGATGACCCCGATGCCCGGCGGGCAGCCTATCTCGAAACAGTGGCTGGTTCGATGTACGCACTCGACGCCGACAACAACGCTTACGCCCCTCAATATCCGGCCATGCAATGCAATCACTATCTTGATGGCGAGCATCTGTTCTACAAAACCGACAATGTGTATTCCAAGGGCATGCTCGTGTTGCACATGCTGCGGATGCGGCTAGGAGATGAGGCGTTCTTCGGCGGGGTTCGGGAGTATCTCAAGGAGCATCGATTCGGCGAGGTCGAAACCAGCGACCTGCGGCGGGCGCTGGAACGGGCTTCGGGGCAGAGTCTGGAACATTTCTTCTGGCAGTGGTGCGAGAGGCCTGGGATCCCGAGGCTGGATGTTGCCGTGGACGTTGATGACAGACGCGTTGAGGTGCGCGTGGAACAGAAACAGCGAATCGACACAGACAATCCGCATTATGTGTTCGATATGCCGATTGTGATGTCATTCGAGGATGGGCAGAGCGCGATTGAGTTCGTGCGCGTGCGCGGGGGTACCGCTGAGGCTACGTTTGAGGCGAGCAGCCGCGTGTTGAGCGTAGAGATTGACCCGGAGATGACGGTGGCAGCGGCGTATCGTGTGACCAAGTCGATCGGGATGCTCGAACATGAAGCCCGGCATGGTCGAACAGCGTGGTCGCGGGCCAAAGCGATCGAATCGCTGGCCAGCAGCGACGAAGCATCGCAACAGATCATCGAACGTATCGCGACACACGAAGACGGGTTCATCGGGCACCTGGCGCGATGGGCATTGGAAACGAACACCGACTCGAGCTTGATGGAGACTCGATGATGAAGGAACTGGACTTGGCGAAGGGGCGTCTGATCGGGGTGATGCTTGCGGGGATGCTGCTCGCGGTGCCGGCAAGCGGGGGCGAAGAGGAGTGGGGATGCTGTCGATTCGACCCGGATCATCGACCGACGCAGATGACCGAGTACGGAAGGCTGAACTTTCCGCCGCCACTGCACGCCGACTTCGAGCACATGCGGCTTTATCTGCGCATCGAAGACATGAACACGCCGAAGATGGATGCCAAGTCGCATCTGTGGTTCAGCCCAGTGAGCAATGACCTGACGGAGTTGACGCTCGATGCGCGGCTGCTGGGCATCAATAGCGTCGAGGCACCGGGATACGCAACGACGTACACCTACGACGGGGCGGTGCTGAGTGTGAAGTTTGATCCGCCGGTGCCGGTCGGCACGCGAACCGAGGTGATCACGACGTATCAGATTGTTGATCCGCCATATGGACTGACATGGACGCCGGAGTCGCCGGCGTTTCCGGGGCGAGCGGCCGAGTTGCACACGCAAGGCCAGCCTGAAACAAACAGTTACTGGTTCCCCTGTCATGACTTCCCCAACGATCGGCTCACGACAGAACTGATCGTGACAAGTCCGCAGGGGTATCAGGTGCTCTCGAACGGAAGGCTGGTCTCGAAAGATCGCGAGATTGTCCGCAAGATCGATCAAAACGGCGAACATCGCTTGCAGTGGTTCGACCAGTGGCACTGGGCGCAGGATGATGAGGCCGGTGGTGGCCATGTGCCCTATCTCGTGACTCTGGTCGTCGGCAAGTTCGACATCGTGGATGTGGGCGACAAAACACTCTCGATGCCGGTGTATGTGCCCAAAGGCCGCGGAGGCGACGCAGAGGGAACCTATGGGCGCACCATGGCGATGAACAGGCACTTCGAGTTCCTGTTCGATGAGCCTTACCCGTGGTCGAAGTATGCGCAGGTTGTTGTGTGGAACTTTGGTGCCGGCGGCATGGAGAACACAAGCGCAACGACAATGCACGATGGGGCGCTCTTTCATGCAGACGCGCTGCTTGACCATGATCTCGACGGGTTGATCAGCCACGAGCTCGCGCACCAGTGGTTCGGCGATCTGATCACGTGCAACTCGTGGGAACATATCTGGCTGAATGAAGGCTTCGCGACGTATCTCACAGCGTTGTGGTTCGAGAAGCGCGATGGGCAAGCCGGCTACCACGCCAGTATCCGCAGCAACTTCGATTCGGTCATCGGAGCGGATCGAGGGACCGCACCCGCCACGCCCGGCATGGCGAGCAAGATCTATGACCACCCTTGGGAGGTCTTCCGGCGCGGGTCGAATCCGTACCCGAAAGGTGCGAGTGTGCTGCATATGTTGCGGCGAAAACTCGGGGACCGTGTGTTCTTCAAGGCTGTCGCACAGTATGTGGATGAGTACAAGCACAAGACTGTCGAGACCGATGATTTCAGGCGTGTTCTCGAAGCCGTGAGCGGCGAGTCATTGGAGCAATTCTTCGCACAGTGGGTTTATCGGCCCGGAATTCCGAGGCTCGACATCTCCACACGCTGGGATGAGAGTACGAGTGAGTTGGTGATTTCGCTTCGCCAGACGCAAACCATCGACGAATACAACCCGGCATTCGCTTTTGAACTCCCCGTCTGGGTGCGTGTGCCCAAGCAGCGGGGATTTGGCACCGTGGAACGCCGCATTGCTATGGACTCGCGCGAGATCAGTGTTCGGTGGGCATTGGACGCCAGGCCTGACATGGTCGTCTTCGACCCCGATCTGCATGTGCTCGCCGAACTGAAGATCACGCAGGCGGATTCGCTCTGGCTCGAACAACTGGCACATGGTCCGACACTCGCTGCGAAAATTCAGGCCGCGCGTGCAATGGCTCACGCCGATGGAAAGGCAGCAGGGCGACTCGCGTACGCGATCGCGCTCGACCGCAATGCGCCCGAAAGACTGCGCGTCGAGGCGGTTCGTTCGCTCGAAGCCCAAGGCGACATTTCGAGGGTGTTCTTCTTGGTTCCCGAGGGCAATCGCTTCGCCATCGACAACTACGCTGTGCGCGAGGCTGCTGCGTCGGCGCTCGGTCGTATGGGGTATGACCATGAAGTCGGCTCGACCGGCAAAGCACGCGAACAGATTGCCGCCGCCCTCACCGATCTGGCGATGTATGACACGAGCACGAAGGTGCGAGCCGCTGCTATTCGAGGGCTTGGAACCATGCGGGCGGTGTCGGCTGGAGATCTGGTGATCGGTGCTCTGGACATGGACTCGGAGCAGGATGCGGTTCGCCGCGCGGCGCTCGATGCCATTGAAGATCTGAACATCCCGGCCGCGTTGCCCGCGGTCCAACGACTCTGCGAGCCAGGCACGCATAGCCGCACAAGACCGATGGCGATTCGCACCGCCGCATCGATGTATGCTCACGATCCCGAAGGCGTCAAGGCGACACTCGCAAGGGCACTCTTCGATCGCGAGCAGCGTACGCGCGACACCGCAGCCCGCGAAATTAGCGACATCGGCGGACCCTGGGCTGTGGAACTCCTGACAAGGCGACTTGCCTCACTCAAAGATCCACTCGATCAGGGCCGCATGCAGCAATTGATCACCAAAGCAGAGAAGTAAACTGATCGATCAGGCACAAAGAGACTAAGCCAACCCCTTCGTAGCCACGCTCAGCCGAACATCTCGAGTTGTTCTTTCTCGACGACCGATTCCGTCATCGGGTGCTCGATGTCGATCGGGTACTCCCCGGTGTAGCAGGCAGCACAATAGTGCTGTGGCTCGTGCTTCATGACACTGAGCAACCCTTCGAGACTGAGGAAGTGCAGCGAATCGACGTTGAGAAAGGCGCGGATGTCTTCGATGCTGCGACGATGTGCGATGAGTTGCTCGCGTGTCGCGAAGTCGACGCCGAAGTAGCACGGATGGCGAATCGGCGGGCAGGAAATGCGCAAGTGAATCTCAGCCGCGCCCGCCTCGCGGAGCTGGGCCATCTTTTCTCGCGTCGTCGTGCCGCGCACGATCGAATCATCGACCAGCACAAGTCGACGACCCTTGACGATTTCCGAAACGACATTAAGTTTCAGCCGCACCGCCGACTTGCGCTCCTCATCGGTCGGCTTAATGAAAGTGCGTCCCACATAGCGATTGGGGACGATGCCTTCGCGATACGGCAGCCCGCTGGCACGGGCGTAACCATTGGCCGCCGATCGACCCGAGTCGGGCATGGGCATGACAAAGTCCGCCGGAACGGGTGCTTCTTCAGCAAGTTTGGCACCCATCGCCTCGCGCGCCGTCAGCACGTTCTGCCCGAAGACATCGCTCGCGGGATTCGCAAAGTACACATGCTCGAAGACGCACATCGCGCGGCGTTCGGCTGGCGGTGCAAACCGGCGACTGCTCACCCCGGTGTCATCAAGCGTCACAATCTCACCAGGCTCGATCTCGCGAACAAACGTCGCACCCATTACCACAAGCGCGACAGTTTCGCTCGCAACGACAGGTTGCCCGCTGGGCATCTTGCCAAGGACCAGAGGCCTCCATCCCCAGGGGTCCCGGGCTGCTTCGATCCGATCTGCAAAGAGCAGGACCAGACTGAACGCGCCTTGAAGCCTGCGAAGCGTGGCCGCAAGCGGGTCGGCTGACAACCGCTGCTCCGGGTGAGCCAGCAGATGGATGACGACTTCTGTATCGCTGGTGGTATGAAACAGATGCCCTTCTTCGCTGAAGCGTGCGCGGAGCGCGTCAGCATTCACCAGATTCCCATTGTGCGCCACCGCTACTTGTCCATCGATGAACGATTCGAGTAGCGGCTGGGCGTTGCATGAGAGCGATCCGCCCGAGGTCGAATACCGATTGTGCCCGATGGCTCCCGCTCCGCCAAAAGCCGACAAGCGGGTAATCGTCGCTCCATCAAAGACGTCCGAAACCAGACCCATGCCGGTATGCGCAGTCAGTTTCTGCCCGTTCGAAACGGCGATCCCGGCCGATTCCTGCCCGCGGTGCTGTTGTGCGTAGAGCCCCAGATAGGTCAGATGGGCCGCTTGCGGATGATTCCAGATTCCGATGACTCCGCACTTTTCCTTGGGTGCCGAGTCGGAGGCGAACATGGGCAAGGAAATCGGTGTCTGCATGGGTATTCCGGTGGCTGCATTCGCGGATCGTGGGGTAGGCGTGGTGAGTGTAGCATCGGTGACTGGGAAGTTGGGAGGAGTTCGCTTGTTGACCTGCTCGATGGTGGTGCCTTGAATAGGGCCGTTGTTTGTATGCCCGAATCATGCCGCCTCGCAGCCGCGGGCCCCGGCGAAAGTGATTGTCGGCCAAAGCTGTCGACACCCGAAGCATCCGTTTCGGGACGGAAGAGGAAATTGAATGGCTCGATACACAGGTCCGAAGGTCCGTTTGTCTCGTCGCGTCGGTTCGCCGATTGCCGACACTCCCAAGCACACCAGCAAGCGCCAGTTGATCACGCCCGGCATGCACGGGTTTCGTGGTCGTCGTCTGCGTGACTATGGCATCCGCCTTCAGGAAAAGCAAAAACTGCGGTATCAATACCACGTGATGGAGAAGCAGTTCCGCCGCATGGTCGATGAGGCCAAACGCCGCCCCGGCAACTCGGGTGAGGTTCTGCTCCAGCTGCTCGAAAGGCGTCTGGATAACGTGGTGCGTCGCTCGGGCGTTGCTCGCACGATCTGGGCAGCCCGGCAGATCGTCGCGCACGGGCATGTGCTGGTCAATGGCCGCAAGACCGACCGCCCATCATTCCAGGTCAAAGTCGGGGACGTGATCTCCTTCAAGAAGGGCATCGAGAAACTCTGTCGTGAAAACATGGAGTCGATGGCCGGCCACGAAGTTCCGGGTTGGATCGACTTCAATCCTTCGGAATTGCGTGTTCGAATCATTTCTCTTCCCACTTCGGATCAGGTTCCGTTCGATGTGAACACGAATCTCATCATCGAATTTTATCGTTGATCGTCGGCCCGTACCCTCGCGCCGCGACCCGACGCCGAGGATGAGCAAGGCGAATCCTCGCGGGTTTCGAGGGTTCGCCTTTTTGATCGGCTGGAGACGCAGATGCTCAAGTTCATCCGCAAGTATCAGTTGATCCTGCTGGCCATCGGCGGATCGCTGCTCATGGTGGTCTTTCTCTTCGAACCGATCATCAACCGGATCGGTGCAGCATCCACCAACAAGACCGTTGCACGCATGCACGGCGGAACGCGCAAAATCACCATGGGCGAACGCTACCGGGCCGCTGCTGAGCGACAGGTGATGTCCGACATCGTACCGATCCTCTTCGGCGACACACGCCGCGGCGCAGTCGGGATGATCAACCTCGATGATGAGTTTGACCATTGGTTGCTCCTCAAAATCGAAGCCGAGGAGGCAGGGTTCATCGGCGAGGCGGATGAAGGTCGCATGTGGCTCACGCAAGAACTGGCACAGATCATGGCATTCACGGAGAAACAGGCCGAACTCTATCGGCAGCTGCCCTACATGCCGTTTGTAAACCAGCGCATGAATGATCCTCAAGTGCAGGCCGAGATTGCCCAGCGAGCCGACGAACTCGGTACAGTCATCCCAGCACGTGTTCGACAGCAGGCAGCCAAGAGCGGTATTCAGGAAAATGACGTATACGAGATGTTTGCCCACGCACGCGGCGTCTCGCGCCTGATCCGCCGGCACGATCAGGCCGCCCGGCAATCGGACAGCAGCGTCGTGCGGACCGTTCGCACAGTATTCGATTCAGCCATCGCCGACTATGTGGTCGTGCCGGCCGGGGTGCTGACCGATGAATCACTCATGCCGACCGATGAACAACTCGCAGCCCACTTCGAGCGCTTTCGCGATTTTGCACCGGGCGAAGGTGACCTTGGCATCGGTTACAAGCTGCCATCGCGAGTCAAACTCGGATGGATCACGCTGTACAAGACGGACGTCGCGGCTGCAATCGTTCCCGATCGCATCGAGATCCGCAAACGCTGGAGCGAGAATCGCCTCAAATATCCCGGCGAGTTCGACTCCGAACGGACACGGGTCGAGCAGGACTTCATCAATGAGCAGGCTTCCGAGCTGATGCTCGACATCGACCGCATTGTGAGCGGGCAGCTGCGCAACGCCTTGCGTGATACAACCAGAACCGGAAACTACTGGAACATCCCCGAGACCTGGGGCGGCGTGACGATGGAAAGCCTCTCCGAATCGATCGTCACCCAACTCGCTGAGCAGCGCAAGATCACGATCCCGCATCCTGCCATCACATATCGCGTTGATCGCTGGTTCACATCGAGCCAGATCGCGGCGTTGGCGGGGTTCGGCAAGGCATGGTGGCAGGTTGGGCCGCAGCGCGTGCCCGTGTCGGAAATCACAAATCTCGCCAAGAATCTCGGCGGCTCGCGTCTGATTGCGATTCAGGAGCGCATCCCCGTCGTCGAACCGCCCGCAACCGACGACGCAGGCAATCGCTACTACGTCGTGCTGTTCGGTTCACGGGAGATGTCGCCTCCGGATTCGTGGGAAGAAATCCGCGAGCAGTTGGTCGCCGACTACCGCCGCCTGAGTGCGTTTGAGGCTCTGGTCGATCAGCTGCCAGGACTTGAACAACTCGCAATGGACGAAGGGCTCGAAGGCGTGATCAACTGGTTTCCTGTGCCCGAGGGCGATGAGGCCACCGAACAGCCGAGGCCGAAACTCACACGCTGGGTCCAGATCAGCCGAAACGGCCAACAACCGCTCGATCAGGTATATCAGCCCGACTACAGCCTCAACAAAAAGGAATTTCTTGACGCCGTGCTGACCAAGGCCGAAGCGCTCGACCCGCTGGCGGAGTTCGACAGTTACGATCCCTCAACATCGGTGCTGAGCGTTGCGCTGCCATCGGAGCAATCCGTCGTCATTGTCAAGGTGCTGGCGTTCAGGCCCGCAACCCTGGAGAATCGTTACGCATTGCGCGAATCCGATGTGCGCACGCTCGCGAGCCGCGAAATCGCCGAGGCGATGGGCGAAGACCGCAACTGGCCGTTTACGCTCGATGCGATGATCAAGCGGCACGACTACGTCCTGCTCGATCGAGGCCGCGACGACGACGAGTGATTGACCCCGGCCCGGCGCACTCCGAGATTAGGACCCAGACCTCATACGCTCGTTGCGACGGCATCAACACCCCGCAGGAACCGCTCAACATCCTGATCGGTATTGAACATGCTCGGGCTGACACGCACCGCCCCGCGTTCTCCGGTCCCGATGATCTGATGCAGCATGGGCGCGCAGTGCACACCGCCACGCACCGCGATATTAAACTCGCTGTCGAGTTGTGCCGCGACCGCGCGAGCCGCCAGACTGCCAACATTGAACGCAATCGAGGGCGTGCGGCCGGCAGCCGTTCGCAGCCCATAGAGCGTCACGCTCTTCATCGACCCAAGCCCATCAACGATCGTCGCAATGTGCATTCGTTCTCGATCGTGATCGAGCAAGTGAATCTCATTCATCGACGCGATGAGACCGGCAAAACCCACCGCGTTCATCGTGCCCGCCTCAAGCGCATCGGGCAGAGTCGCGGGCATGTCAAGCCCCGGGGCCATCGCTCCGGTGCCGCCACGACGCTCGCAGAACAGGTGCGGCTGGGCGCAATCATCCGGATACGCCCGGCAACCAACATACAACGCCCCGGTCCCCGTCGGGCCGAGCAAACCTTTGTGCCCTGCGATCGCAAGCAGGTCGATACAGCAGCCTTGCACATCGATCGGAATATGTCCAGCCGTCTGGGCCGCGTCAACCAGAAACAACGCCCGTGGTGCCCGCTCTCGAAGACCGCTCCCGATTGCACGCACATCCTGAATCGTGCCGAGAACGTTCGAAGCGTGCGACAGGCACGCCAGCACAGTTTTCTCGCCGCAAGCCGCCAGAAACTCGCCCGGGTCGATCAGGCCGTCCGTGCCGCAATGAATGAGATCGAGCGTTATCAGGCCGTCCTCTTCATATCCATGCAGCGTGCGCAGCACTGCGTTATGTTCGATCGCTGATGCAACGACATGCGGCAGCCCCCCGCACGACTGGCACATCGCCCCGCGAAAGATGCCATGAATCGCAAGATTGACCGCATCAGTGCAGCCGTGCGTGAGCACAACACGCGAGTCACACTCGGCATTGATGAGTTCGGCAAGGAGTGCTCGCGCCTGCTCAATCGTCGCCGAAGCGGCTCGCGCGAGCATGTGTCCGCCGCGCCCGGGGTTTCCTGCACTGGTTTCGAGGAACTCGACCATCGCGCGCGACACGCATGGCGGCTTGGGCCAACTCGTCGCAGCGTTATCAAGATAGACAAAATCCTTCACCATCGAACCGCCAGTATACACACAGCGACTGCCCGAATGAAAGTCCCGCCCGGCCTACCGAACAAGTTCCAGCGTCAACTCCCGCTGAATGTCGACCGCCCGTTGCGACGTGAAACGCAGCGTCGCTTTTGTACCCGGCGCGGCGTCAATGATGAACCGATGCAGAATCTGCCCTCTGCCAGGCACGCCACCATCGAGCAGGACTCGACCAGGTTCAAAACGTACCTCGTTCATCTGCACGTCGCGGCGTGAGCGGATTGACCCGCTCGTCACAACACGCGCCCCGGCCGGGAGCTCGACTTCCAACCGATCCGAAAGTCCGATACCCCGCCGAGCCATCAGTTCGAGCCTCGTCGCAATGCGAGACTCGTTTTCCACCGATACCGTAACTTCCCAAAGCCGATCTCCCAACTGATTCAGGGTCAGCCCGCCGAACTTGACGCTCGGCAACTGCTCGGCATGGAACATCGTGAACGCGAAATTCCGATGGCATTCTTCTTCAAGCATGAATGTCGGAGTGTTTCGGCTCGACCACTTGTTCAGCCCGCCTACGAGCACCTTGCCATACTGCGGGTGATCGACCTCCGTATACGGCGTGAAAGTCTGGCCGAAATCCAGACGATCCCGCCAGACCCACATGCGCTCCTCGTCGGCCCCGCCTTCGCGCTGAAAGTACTTGTCCGCTGTCCAGAGTTCATTCGTGAACGCGACGATGCCCAGACTCTCGGCTGCCCATGTGACCTCTCCGCCATGCACGCCGTACAGATCGCGATAAATCACGAGATAGCGGTAGTAGGGGAGCAACTGCTCTCCCGTTCGGCCAATCTCGTCATACGCGTTCAGATCGCTTCTGCCATAAAAGTTCTCGCGGTACGCTGCGCCCGGCCCGCGCAGCATCATCCCCCCCGCGTTGTGGTAACTCTGATACCCCCCGATGTTCGGATGTGCAAGCACGAACTCGGCGACCGCGCGCGTTTCGGGCGAACTGAGCGGATGCGGCCCGGCACCGCCCTGCACATAGTTCGGCTTCCAGTCGCCAGGCCAGTTGCGGTTCATGTCCTCAGCCGTCGTGTCGTCTTCGTTGATGCGACCGTCGCCGTCGTTGTCGATGCCTTCCTGCCCGAGTCGAGTCCATTCGCCCTTCTTGCCCGCCGGCACGCGGCGAAAAATGCGATCATCCCACTGGTCACGAATCCACTCACCATCAGGATCGCGCACCCACATCTGCGTGATCGAACCATCGCCATCGAGATCATCCGGGCCGTCCTCGTCGATCAGCCCGTCGCCATCGTCATCGTGCGGACGCTGGTTCCCACGCGGGCTGTGTGGCGACGAAGGCTTGCTGAACCACCACGCCCGGCTGTCAGGGTTCTGCACCGGCACAAGATAAAACGCGCATCGATCCATCAGCGAAGTGAGCGATTCAATTTGCCCGTATGACTTGGTCAAGTACCACAACGTGTACAGCACAACTTCCGCCGCCTGAATCTCGTTGCCATGAATGTTCCCGTCAATGAACATCGCTGGCTTGTCGGTGTGCGCAAGCCCGCGCTTGGGGTTGACGATCGCAAGCCAGATCTCGCGCCCCTGCTCGCTCTTGCCCAGACTTTCGAGCGTCACAAGATCCGGATACTCGCGTGCGAACTGATGAAGCAGGTTCTCGATCTCATCAAAGTCGTAGTACCGATTGAAACTCACGTCGACCTTTGAAGGCACATGAGCCTGCGCCAACGCAGAGCCCCCCAGCACGCACATCGTCAGTATCAGTGTCAAGAATCTCATGGCCTGCCTCCTTCCAGTCGGGTCTCGGCGGTCTGATGGCCGAAACGATTCGATCGCACGTTGACCTCAACGCTCTGCCCAGGCTCGCCACGAATCAACCATTCCAATCGACGCTCGTTCCCCGAGCCCATCAGCCGATCAATCAGCACGACGCGATTGCCCGAGATGACATCTTCAGGCTTGATCGCGATCTCGACCGCGATGGTCTGACGAATCTTCAATCCGACAGCAGAACTTGTCGGCAAATAGCCAGGATTGTGCAGCGTCACGCCCACACGCCACACCTGATCGCTCAACCTCTCAACCTCGATCGGTCCGACGGATACCGAAGGCAGCAGTTGCAACAGATCCTTGACAAACCCGAACTGCTCGTCAGCCAGACGCTCAATCTCCGATTCCGGTGGATTGATGCGAAATCCCGGCACAAACCCGCCGACCTCGACAATGCCGAACTGCGGGTGCTCAACTTCCTCCCATGCGACGAATCCTTCACCATCGCGTTGCTTATCGCTGTAGGTGAGCCATGCCAGTTCGCCCGCATCGGGTTTGCCTGCTCCAGCAGCCGGAGCCCCCGCGCCTGGCGCAGCAGGAGTCACAGCGCCGCGCCCTCGACCTCCACCACGCGGGACTTGAGGCTGAGCGACGGCGGTTTCGGTGACTGCCCCCTCGGGATTCCCGCCAGCGGTGTTCTGCATCGCCGCCATCAGTCTCGCCTGCAACTCGGGCGAAAGAGCACGCATTTCAGCCATCGCAGCCGCGCGCTCCGCTTCGCTCGCAGTCAGAAACTCCTGCGCCATGACCTGACGTTCTTCAGCCGTCGCCGTCAGGAACGTCGCAAATCGAACGGGAACGCCTTGCTCGAGCAGCACATCTCGCTCGCTCCTTGCAGGTGCGATGGTCTCAGGCTCGGGCTGTGGAACAGAATTCGCGGGGGTGGCCCCCTCGCTTGGTTTGTCATCACCCGCCATTGGTTTCGGGCGCGACCACACCACAGACTGAAACGACCACGCCCCAAAGTCGGCATACGACCACGCCAGCAGCGAACCCTCATACGTTGGTGCGGGTGCTGAATCGAGCGTCACATGCTTCTTGTATGCCTCGATCACATGGTTGTGATACGCCTCGTCGCCGCGTTCAAGCCCCTTGGGCATGCGCCCAGTCTCATCGAACTGTCCGGTCGCGGGCTTATTGAGCATGCTGTCGCCAGGTCCCAGCACAAGCACGCTGACGATATTGCGTCGGCTCTGCATCCAGCGCACGAGCGCAAGGCTCTCGGGCTCACTCAAAGGAATCGCACCCGCGCCTTCACGAAACTCCGGCCAATGGGTCGGAAAGTTCATGTTCACATCAACACCACTGCCCGGTCCGCCCGCGCCGTCTTCGTTCAGTCGGCCGTCGCCGTCAACATCATGCCCCTCGACAATCAACGCATACTCGCCACGTTCCCCCTTCTCCGGGTCGGCTCGCCGCAAAAGTCTGGGCTCGCTCGCGTCGATCAACCAGCCCGTGTCCAGTCCGTACGACCGGGGCGGGTTCCTGACACGCATCATCGTGATCATGCCGTCGCTATTCAGATCATTCGGCCCATCCTCGTTCGTGCGTCCATCGCGGTCAGCATCGAACGGGGCATTGGTCCGGCCCAATTCGACTCGCACGCCACCAACCTCACCAGCGAGCCATCGCCGACCATCCGGATTGACCACCGGCACGACATACAGCGTCCGATCCGCAAGCAACCCGGCATGCTCACCCCAGACTCGGGAAGCCAGACGCTCCGCAACCTGAATTCCGACGAGATGCTCCGCTGAAACCCCGGCAACCACCAGAAGCGCCGGCCTCTCATCCGCAGGTTTCGTTCCCGCACCAGCAATGGTGTACACCCGAAGCGGGTGGTTCATGCGGCTGGTTCCAAAGGTCTGTTCCGTCACCGTCGGCTCGGCACAACACACCCCAGCGCCCAAAGTCAGAACAACGAGATATCGGAACATCTTCGCCCTCTCAAATGGTGATTCAGATGAACTGTACAGCAAACTGGCGCGTCGTGCCGAACAGAGAAATGCACCTGCTGCGTAGTACTCGCGCCTAGCAGAGGCATCCATGAATACCCCCGACCTGTGGTAGTATCGGAACGTTGACCCACCAGCATAGGGGGTGGGCCGGCAAATTTGACTGAAAAATTGACTAGATTGCCAAAAAGGTCTCCCAGATCGAGAGAAGATTTGGTAATCTGAGGTGTTGAAGGGTTAGAGCGTTTTCGTTCGATGGGCGAGGCCGGAAATCGTTTGTGACCTGGTCTCAATGTTCGGTGTGGAAGAACGCTCTGACAGTTGGATGCGGGGCCCGCGGGGGCTTGGTTCGAGCGTCGCTCGTCGGCGGCGTTCGCGTTCGAGATGTCACGAAAGGAGGACCCATGCCTGATACCAGCACCATGCGTCAAACCCGGACACTCGTTGAGCCGAAAAACCTGTTCCGCGCCGATGTTGACCAGTCGGGAGATTGGTACGTCTGGCGCAAACTGGGGAGTAACGGCTGGGCCACGCTGCGGAGGTGCAGCGACCGCGAACACGCCCAACAGTTGGCCCGCGACCTGAACCGCAATCCGGCGATGATCGTCTGAGTCTTGCTCGGCACCTCTTCTTTGACGCGCAATTCGTCATCGAGTTCCCATTGTCCATCTATGCGTGCCGAGTGGTGCTGATGGTCAGGTGCACTGCCCCATCGAATCTTCGCGCGTGAACAATGTCATGTAAAAAAAAGGAACCCGCGACTCTCGCGGGTTCCTTTGTCAATTCTCATAGAACGTGTTGCTCGATTATTCGACGTCGCGGCCTTCGATGACGTCCGCAATCGAAGCCGGCTTGTGCGCCGTCCGGTCGATTTCGCCGCTCTTGAGGCGAGCAACGTACGCGTGATACGCCTTCATTGTCAGTGAGCCGAAGATCAGCATGATCGGGATGTTGGCCCAGAGCATGACGCCCGTGCCCAGCGCCGTGAGCGAATCGAGTTCGGCGTCGGTCTTGATGAAACCTGCTGCCGCCACGACAATCGCGAGGCAGTAGATGACCTTATACGCGAGCGTGATGGCTTCACCGGAACCGAAGAGATACACGATGCCCTTCTCGCCGTAGTACGACCATGAGATCATGGTGGAGATCGCAAAGAGCCATGCTGCAAGAGTCACGAGCCACTTGCCAAGCCCGGGAATGGCGCGATCGAAGGCATGCCCAGTCAGGTTCGGACCCGGATAGTCAACATACACCGAGGTGCCCTCGCTAGCGGGTGTAGGGACGGTTCCGGGGTTGGTCTTGAACGTTTTCCACACTACTTGAGTTTCTTCCGGACCTTCGCCGACGGTAACAGCCCCCTCCACGCGGTGAAGGTTGAGTCCGGTGTTCTTGTTCACATCAGCATGCACCACAACGAAAACCTTGTCGCCGGTGCGCCATTCGCCAGCGATGCGTCGGGCTTCGGCTTCCTTGCGTGGTAGCCAGTTGGCCTGACCAAGCACAGCGGTCTCGATGGTCCATGTGTCGCTCTGGCCCTCGACCGCGACGACGTTGAACGGAGCGACGAGGATGGCCTCCGGTCCGCGGTTCCAGGCTCCCGTCGAGAGGATGACCATGGCCGTCAGTGTGCACACTATGATGGTGTCGATGAAAGGCTCCAGACCCGCCACGATCCCTTCGCGCACAGGCTCATCAGTCTTGGCGGCCGAGTGGGCAATGGGGCTCGAGCCCTGACCGGCTTCGGACGAAAACAGTGCCCGCTTCATGCCCCACAGCAGGGCGTAGCCCGCTGTCCCGCCGAGGAACGCTCCTTCGGCACTCGAAGGCGTGAAGGCTTCGACAACAATGAGTTTGAGCAGGCCAGGGATGGCCGTGAAGTTCATGATCACCACCACGAGCGCCGCAAGCACATACAGCCCGCACATGAGCGGAACGATGCGTCCTGCAACAGCGCCGATGCGTTTGATGCCGCCGATGATGACCATGCCGACAAGCACAGCCAGCACAATGCCCGTCACGATCGACGGGATCTGGAAGTACTGTTCGGTGATGACCCCCACGCTCCACGACTGGAACATGTTCCCGCCCGTGATGGTCGAGATCAGCAGCGTCACGACGAACACGCCGCCGACGGTGGTGCCGAGCAAGCCCAGCCCGCGTTCCTTGAATGCTTTCTTGGCGACGAACATCGGTCCGCCGTGGGGGTTGTCGGGGTCGCTGGTATCGCGGTAGAGCATCGAGAGCGTGACTTCGGTGGTCTTGATGGCCATGCCCAGCAGGCCGACGACCCACATCCAGAACACCGCTCCGGGCCCGCCCAGCGCGACAGCCACGGCGACGCCTGCGATATTGCCCAGTCCGACGGTCGCCGAGAGTGCGGCCGACAATGCCTGGAAGTGATTGATTGCGCCCGGGTCGTTCTTGTCGTCGTACTTGCCTCGAATCACGGCCGAGCCGTGCGTGAGCGCTCTGAACTGGCTGAATCCGCTCCAGATCGTGAACAGCACGCCCACGCCGAGCACCACATACAGCACCCAGTCGGCCCAGATGACGCCATTGATCGAGTCGAGCAGTGTCCAGAAGTGTTCCATAGGGTCGCAATCTCCGAGGATTGACGCCGCGGGTCCGGCGTGGCCATCGAACCGACATGACGGCGGCCGCGCCGCGCGGTGCCGCACCCTTCTCCCCATCGGGAGCGTCAGGCCCGGGCATTATGGCGTATTCTGCCTGTGCGTGCAACATTCTCCGGGCGGAGCGATCATGTGGATGACTGATCAGTTGGTGTCGATCGTGGCCGGGTACCTGTCAGAGGTCGATGCGGCTCTGGCCTGCGAGCAGGCGGTCTACGGGCTTGACGCCATGAGCGAGGTGGAACTGCACGCGGTGGTGGCGCAGGCGTTTACAGCCGCGCACCTGGGCGTGGCCCGCGAGTTTCCCTATCCCGCCAGTCCCGATCCGGCTGTGCGCGATTCGGCCCGCGAGCGGTGCGATCTGGTGCTCACGCTGCCCGGCATGCCGCCGATGGTCGATCCGGTCGCGGCGGCCCGCACGCGACTGGCGGCCCCGCTGTTTGCGACCTCCGAGCCCGACGCCGAGGCTCCCGACGCCTTCTGGCTCGAACTCAAAGCGGTCGCGCAACTGGCGTTTGTCGAGGGGGTTCCGGTGCCCAACCGCTCGTACGGCTCGCTGCTGGTGGGGGGTCCGGCGGCCGATCTGGCCAAACTCGCGCGCGATGCGGGGATCGAGCGCGGCGGGGTGCTGGTGCTCCTGTTCGGGGCCGAGGCCGAGGGGGTCCGGCACGACCTAGGCGTGATGGCGAGCGAATTGGTCCGGCGCGACCTGCCGATCTCGAGTCCGTCGGTCGAGGTGATCGCGATCGCCGACCGGGCGGGGAATGCGGCCTGCGGGATCTCCCTGGTCCCGCTGCGGGTCGTGCGGTAGGGGGGCGTCAGGGCAACGCCAGCGGCGACGGGAGGACTTTTTTCGCTCGCGGGAGCTTCATTTCCCCTCGCGGGAGCTCTGGAATCCTTCGATGGAGGAGCATTTCCCTTCAATTGCGGAGCACTTTTGAAGGATTTTGCTCCATTTTCGAGGGTCCAGATCGCGTTCTCGTGAGCCTGAGCTGCGTTTTTGGCCGCGCCAGGGCCGATTTTCTCCGACGACACCCCACGCCCGCACCGTTCTACGCCCCGGAGGGGCGGCTGGCTGTAGCCACGGGTGAAGCGCAGCCCGGCATCAGCCGGTCGCAGCGCAACCCGTGGACAAAGCACCCCCTTCTCCCTCCCCTGCCCCGGAGGGGCAGAGGAAACGAACATCGCACAGACCCCGCTCTTCCTTCGCCCCTCCGGGGCGAGGAGATAGAAGACAAGGGTCGCTGTCAACGGGTTGCGCGTCGCCTGCTCCGCAGTCGCCGCTCCACCCGTGGCTACAACCCTCGGCCCCGCCGGGGCCGAAAGACAGTACTGCGTGGCCGTCCCACCCTCCTTCGGGCGTTGGGCCTCAGCACTTTTTCTCCCGCTGCCTGTCCCCCCGCGCGGGGTCGGTCCGCTTGTCTGCGGTCGGGGCGGGCTGGTGCTCGCTGCCGCAGCAGAACACAGCATTTCCACAAGGAGCATCATCATGACCACCGCAACCACCAGTCTTTTCAACGGCCTCGATGTCGAAGCTCTGCAGGCCGCCATTTCCGGCGTCGCCGCCGAGCAGTCCGCCGGGCAGCTCGGCTTTGCCGTCCGCACCCAATGGCTCGGGGGCACCAAAGCCCAGAGCAGCGTGGACCAGTGGACGATCGCCGGCGAGCAGCGTCCTCGTGGCTTTACGATCCACGCCGACGAACCGGCCGAACTGTGCGGCACCAACACAGCGCCCAACCCGCAGGAACTGCTGATGGCCGCTGTCAACTCGTGCATCATGGTCGGGCTGGTCGTCGAGTGCTGCCGCCGCGGCATCACCCTTCGCAGCGTGAGTCTGGAGACCAGCGGTACGCTCAATCTTGCGGGCTTCTTCGGGCTCGACGCGACCGTCAAGCCGGGCTACGAAGAGGTCGCCGTCGCGGTCACGATCGATGCCGCCGCGCCCGAGGCCGACATCCGCGCAGCCTGCGAGGCGGCTCTGTCGCGCAGCCCCAACCGCTGGAACCTGGCCATGCCCATCGCCGTCAAACCGAGCCTGACCATCGCGGGCTGCTGAGCCGCCGCTATGAAAGTATACGAAGGAGCCTCCGCCATGTCCAGCACCACACTCACAACCGAACCATCCGCCGCGCCCGAGCCCGCCGCCGCCGGCACCGCCCAGCGCATCGCTGTGGGGGTGTACGGCATCGTCGCCTACGCCCTGTTCTTCGCGGTGTTCCTGTACCTGATCGCGTTCGTCGGCGGCGTGTTGGTGCCCAGGCACACCGGCTCGGGCACGGCCGCGCCGCTGGCTCTTGCGATTCCGGTCAACATCGCTCTGGTCCTGCTCTTTGGCGTGCAGCACGCGATCATGGCCCGCCCGCGCTTCAAGGCGTGGATCACGCGCTTCATCCCCGCTGCGGCCGAGCGCAGCACGTTCGTCATCGCGGCGAGCCTGTGCCTGGTGGCCCTGTTCGCCTTCTGGCAGCCGATGCCCGGGCCGGTCTGGGAGTTCGAGCATCCGGTCATGCGCGGGCTGCTGTGGGCGGCCTTCGGCTTCGGGTGGGCGCTGGTGCTGGGCTCGTCGTTCGTGATCTCGCACTTTGATCTCTTCGGCCTGCGGCAGTCGGTGCTGCACATGCTCTCGCGGACCTATGAACACATCGGGTTTGCGGTGGTCGGGCCGTACCGGCTCGTCCGCCACCCGCTGATGCTCGGGTTTCTCATCGCCTTCTGGTCGGCCCCGACCATGAGCGCGGGTCGCCTGCTCTTTGCTGCAGCGATGACGGCCTACATCCTCGTGGGCGTGAGCATGGAGGAGCGCGACCTGATCAGAACCTTCGGAGAACACTACAGGCAGTACCGTCGCCACGTGCCGTCGATCATCCCCAACCCTCTGCGCCGGTGGAAAGGGCTCTGATGGTGCGGCCGATTCATGGCGACGGTCGCACCATGACCGCCCGTCGGGTATCATGCCCGGCGGGCGGCGCCCTGCGCGCTGTGCGTCAGCAGCCACCGCCGCAGGGAGGACGCGCCATGCACCAGAGCCGAGCCGACATCACGGCCCTGCTGGCGGCCGGCCCCGCCGACCCCGACGCCCAGGCCCGGTTGCTCGCCGCCGTGTACGACCAGTTGCGCCTCATCGCCCGCAGCCGCATGGCCGGCGAACGAAAAGGCCACACCCTCGACGCCACCGGGCTGGTCCACGAAGCCTTCGTGCGCCTGCTCGGCGGGGCCGAGATCGACTGGCAGGACCGGGCACACTTTTACCGTACCGCCGCCCAGACCATGCAGCGCATTCTCGTCGATCACGCGCGGGCGCGCGGGGCCGAGAAGCGCGGCGGAGGCCGCGTGCGGCTCCCGGCGAGCATCGTCGAACTCGCGGCCGACGACGACCCGCACGCAGTGCTCATGCTCGATGACGCGATCGGGGCGCTCGCGCGCGAGGACGAACGCGCCGCGGAGATCGTGCGCCTGCGCTTTTATGCCGGGCTCGGCGTCGAGGCCGTGGCCGACCTGCTGGGCGTCAGCGATCGCACCATCAAGCGGCAGTGGTCCTATGCGCGGGCCCGGCTCTATCAACTCCTGAGCGGAGACGACAGCGATGCACCCGCCTGAAGCACGAGACATTTTCATGGAGGCGGTCGAACTCGAAGGCGACGCGCGTCAGCAGTACATCGCCCAGGCCTGCGCTGCGTCGCTCACGCTGAGGCGGGCCGTCGAAGCGCTGCTGCTGGCTCATGACCAGGCCTCGGGCTTTCTCGGCGACGCCACCATGCCCACGCGCCTGACCTTCGGAGCGGGTGCGTTTGGCAACGTGGATGAGGAACTGGCCGAGGGGACGATGCTCGGGCCGTACCGCATCGAACGCGCGCTGGGCGAGGGCGGTTTCGGGATCGTGTACCGGGCCGAGCAGGTCAGTCCCATTCAAAGAACCGTCGCGATCAAGGTCGTGCGGCCGGGCATGGACTCGGGCGCGGTGGTGCGGCGTTTCGAGGCCGAGCGGCAGACGCTGGCGATGATGAACCACGCAGCCATCGCGCGCATCTTCGACGCAGGGGCCACCGCCAGCGGCAGACCGTACTTCGTGATGGAGTTCGTCGAAGGCGAGCCCATCAGCACGTTCTGCGACAGG
Source organism: Phycisphaeraceae bacterium (assembly GCA_019636795.1). Taxonomy (NCBI): domain Bacteria; kingdom Pseudomonadati; phylum Planctomycetota; class Phycisphaerae; order Phycisphaerales; family Phycisphaeraceae; species Phycisphaeraceae bacterium. The sequence continues at coordinate 388,994 of JAHBWW010000004.1, read as the reverse complement.
CGAAGGCTGACGCTCGACGAGCGCTTAGCCCTGTTCGAGCGTGTCTGCGGCGCAGTTGCCCACGCTCATCAGAAGGGCGTCATTCACCGCGACCTCAAGCCGGGGAACATTCTCGTAACCGACGATGACGGCGCGTTCAGTCCTCGCGTGATCGACTTCGGCATCGCCAAGGCCGTCGCGGGAGCCTCTCCGGCTGTCGCGGCCGCGGGCGATATCACCCAGCCACGCCAGTTGCTCGGCACGCCGCTGTACATGGCCCCCGAGCAGGCCTCGGGCGGCGAGATCGACACCCGCACCGATGTCTACGCGCTGGGCGTTGTTCTGTATGAACTGCTGTGCGGGCTGCCGCCGTTCGAGCGCAACAGGCTCGACGCGGCGTCGATCTTCAGCCTCATGCACATCATCTGCCAAGAAGACCCCCCGCGCCCCTCGGCACGGTTCATGGCCCTGGGCAACATGGGCGACGCGATCGCGCAAGCGCGCGACAGCGACACGCTGCGGCTGTGGCGCGACCTGAGCGGCGACATCGACCATCTGGTCATGAAAGCCATCGCCAAGGATCCGGCCGATCGCTACGCGACCGTCGATGCCCTCGCGGCCGATGTGCGGCGGTTCCTGGCCGGAGCCCCGCTCGACGCCGGGCCGCCGACGCTGCGCTATCGGCTGGGCAAACTGATCAGACGCCGCAAGATCGAAACCGCGGCGATCGCGCTGGCCGTGCTCGCGCTGGTGGGCCTGGCGGGCGCAGCGGTATACGTGGCGATCGAGCAGCGTGCGCAGGCCACGCGGCTGGCCGAGCAGACGCTGCGCTCCGACGCGGCCGCCGACTTTGCCCGCAGCGTTCTTTCGAGCGTGGACCCAGCCCGCGCGCGCGGAGCCGACACGACCCTGCTGCGCGAGATCCTCGACGACGCCGCCACGCGCGTCATCACGGAACTTGCCGACAACCCCGACGCCGCGATCGACATGCTCACGACGCTCGGCGTCGCGCACGCGCGCCTCGGCGACCTGCCCAAGGCGCTGACCCTGCTGCGCAACGCCTTTGATCGCGCGACCGCTCACGCCGGGCCGATCGCTGCCGTAACACTCGAAGCGGGCGCACACCTCGCGGGCGCTCTGACCGAGTCGGCCCGCTACGACGAAGCGATCGACCTGTTCGCCATCGTGCTCGACGGGCATATCACAACGCACGGACCCGACGCCGGCCCGACCGAGTCGGCCCAACTGAATCTTGCGACGGCCCTGGGGCGCGGGGGATACCCGGACCGCGCCGCCGCCGTGCTCGCCAGGCTCCACACTCAGCGCAAAGCCCGACTCGGCCCCGATCACGACGACACCCAGACCGCTGCCAACAACCTGGCCATCATGCTCTCGGACATGGGCGACGACGCCGGAGCCGCAGAGTTGCTGGCCCAGGTGCTCGAAGCCCAGAAACGAACAATCGGCGTCGATCACCCGCGGGCCATGACCACGGCCCACAACCTCGCGGCGGCCTACTCGGACATCGACAGGCTCGACGACGCCATCACGCTGCTCACAACCACGATCACGCACAAGAGCGCGGTTTTTGGCGACGAGCACCCGAGCACTCTGTCGAGTATCAGCGCGCTGGCCGGGCTGCTCTCGCGCCAGGGGCAGCATGCCGAGGCCGAAGCGATGTTCCGTCGCGCGCTGGCCGCGTCCGAAGCCAGCCCCAACGATCCGCGCCGCGCCGGGCTGCTCAACGGCATGGCCGGAGCGCTGTCGCGACAGGATCGCCACGACGAGGCCGAGCCGTTCGCACGCCAGGCCGCCGAACTGATGCGTTCGCTCGCCGGCCCCGATCATCCGCACACGCTGCAGGTGACAGCCAACTATGTGCGGCTGCTGCTGAGGCTCTCGCGGCTGGACGAAGCCCGCGCACTGGCCATTGACACCCACGCCCGCGCGCTCGAGCGCCTGGGCCCGGTGCACCCCATCCGCGTCGAACTGTGCATCGCCCTGGCGATCGCCAGCGCCGGGCTTGGAGAGGCGGACCAGGCGGCCACACTCCTGCGCGAGGCCATCGAGGCCTGCAACGCCGATGGCTCGACCGCGGCCGCAGCGCAGCGCGATCGACTCGCTGCGGCACTCGACGACATCGAAAACCCGTAAATCGGCCCGGCAGCAGACCGGATGAAAACGGCCCGAGGCATGCACCGCAACGCCCCGGGCCGAACGAGAGAGTCAATATAGATCGCGACGCGATGCGCGATCCATGATGGAACCGAAGGAACTGATTCGTTCAGCGGCTGCCCGAACAACCAGCATGCCTCAGCCGAGTAGAGGTCTCATCGCCTCCGGCGAGCCGCGGCAAGAGCGCCGAGCACGAGCACCGCAGCCGAAGCCGGCGACGGAACGCGCAGGGAAATGATCGCCTCGATCGTGGTGCTGCCATCAAGCGAACGCAGATCGACCTCGACGAACACGTACCCGTCATCGGCAAAATCAAGCCCCGGCCCGATGATGCCCGAAGCGTTGAAATCCGTCACGGTCCAGTCGCCGATGCCGTCGTTGTCCTCGTCGAACAGATCGCCAACCGAGAGCAGCTTGACACTGGCAGCCAGATTCGAAGCATCCGAAGCAAAGAACAGCGTCTCGGTCTCCTGCACAGTCGTCCAGACGAAGACTGCCTGATTGAGGTTGTTCAGTGACGCGGCATTAACGGCCGAACCAAGGGTCAGGCCATCGACCATCTGACCCTCGCGCAGCCCGATCACGCCGTTGAACGCGATGAACTCGTCCATATTCGTCGCGGCGTTGGTGTCGCCGGTGAAGATGTAATTCCCGCTGTTGTTGATCGAGACCAGATCGAAGTTCTGCCAGGCATCGCCCTGGCCCGTCGCGCCGCCTTCCTGCGCAACCATCGAGCCGTTGACCGCGATCATGGTGTCAGACGCGGCCACCGTCGCGGCTGTCAGGTTGTTGATGTAGTGATTGCCGTTGCCCGAGACGTGGTAGTCGAAGTTGATGCCCGACGGGAACGCAACCGTCAGCCCGCCGGTGTTGCCGATGACATCGCCTGAAGACAGCACGCGCGAGATCGCTCCGCCCGGGCCCTGCTTGTACAGCGCCCGCTGGAAGCTCGCGGTTCCTCCCTGCCCGTTGTTGATGCCCCCGACCCAGAACGCTGTGCCGTCGTCGATCATCTGCGGCCGGCTGTTGAACGTGCTGAAGAAGTTTGCACCATAACCCGGAGCCGCCTGCGTCCCCGCGAGAATCAGCCCATTCTGGCCCCACACCGAGTCATTGCCGTTGTATGACGGGCTGTAGATGAACTCGCCGTTGTTGCCCACGCCCATCGTGCCCTCGCCACCGGTGAGTACATCGGGCAAAGCGTCGCTGGACAGGAAGATCACGCCCGTGTCGAACCAGATGGCCCGGCGACCGTCGGCCAGACCGATCACCAGCCCGACCTGCCCGTTGCCGTTGGTGAACGGACTGTTGATGATCGTCACGGCCGAGCCGTCGACGATATCGCCCTCACGCACAATCACGTTGCCCGAAACAGGAGGACCAGCCAGAACACTGGCCGACAAACCGGCAACCACAGCCACAAACGCCGTTTGAGTCAATCGCATGATGTCTCTCCTTCTCTTCCTGCTTTGCCGCGAGGGCTGGACGGAATCAGCCCTCTCTCGCTCGCCATGGTACAGCGAACTGCAAAAAGCCGCAAGCCGGAAATCCGGTTTTGTTCACTAAGGAACCCAAAGTGGGGAGGTCATTGGCCAATCGAACCGAGTTCACCGTGCACCGCCTGCTACGCTCCACGAGCCTTCATACCACGATGATGACTATCAGCCCGTCCCAAGAGTCCAATGGCACACGACCCCTTACAGTTTCGCAACACAGGTGACACGAGAATCGAGTCAGCCTCCGGACTTCACACGTGTGGCACCGAATGTGCACAGATGCGAGTTGCACTTCTGACGGTGCTGCATGATCCTGCGTGAGAGTTAGCAAGGGGAATAGCTGTTGGTTTCGTTTCGAGCGCAGTGCAATGACGTTGTGCACCGATGCGGCGATGGTGTTTGTGGATTTTTCTTATCGGATTCAAGAGTTCAGGCGAATCTCAGGAAGGTCGAATTCGGTAACAATCTGGGAATTGTTCCATGATTCGGAGGCAATATGGTATTATTGCCCGTAAGGCTCTGGGCGCGGAGTGGTGAAGCCGATCTGATATCGGGAGAGACAATGACAAGCACAAGAATTGCCTTGGGTGTTTGGATCGGGGCTTCGATGCTCATCGGGTTGAAAGGCGCGGCGATGGCTGCAGCACCGCCGTGCGGTTGGTCGTCGGTGGGGGGTGGACTCAATGGCAGCGTCTTCGCGATGGAGGTGTTTGATGACGGGACGGGTCCTGCTTTATTTGTCGGTGGTGCGTTCACCAACGCTTCGGGGCAGGCACTCTATCGCATCGGCAAGTGGAACGGGCAGTCGTGGTCGTCGGTCGGGGGCGGGTTGACAAGCGGAACGGTGTATTCGATGCAGGTCTTCGATGACGGCAGCGGCCCGGCACTGTTCATCGGTGGTACGTTCGTCAACGCTGGAGGTGTACTGGCATCAAACATCGTCAAATGGAATGGTTCGACCTATTCGGCTCTTGGGCAGGGAACAAGCGGGGTCGTCAGGGCGATGACCGAGTACGATGATGATGACGGACCAGTACTCATTGTTGGCGGAAGCTTCATCAATGCCGGAGGACAAACCGTCAATCGTATTGCCCGATGGAACGGTTCGGCGTGGTCGGCACTGACTGGTCCTGGTGAAATAGGGATGAACAACAATGTGCTCGGTCTGACCACCTATCACGATGGGACCGCTCGAAGGCTCGTTGCGTGCGGGCAGTTCACCATGGCAGGGGGTCTTGGCGTCAACTACATCTCCGAGTGGAAGAACTCCTTCTGGTTGCCGCTGCGTGCTGGGCTGGGTGCTTTGGTGTCAGATGTTCTCGTACACGATGATGGCAACGGTGAATCGCTGTATGCAATGGGGCAGTTTGTCAGCGCTCCTCTGGTTGACGGACCGATACGCCGTGTCACACGCTGGACTGGGAGCACATGGGCACCAATAGGGCTTGGAGTCGATGGAACCGGCACATCGGACATTAATTCTGCGTTTTCGAGTGCCGACGGTCCATATGCGGGTTTGTACGTCGGTGGACGATTCACGCAGGCCGGAACTCAGCCTGCCAAGAATATCGCCCACTGGGACGGGCAGAACTGGGCAACCTTCGGGGCTGGCGTAGGTATCAATAGTGAGTCGGTTGAGGTCATTGGGCTGTACGACATTGGTTATGGCCCGACACTATTCGCGGGTGGAAATTTCACGATGGTCGATGGTGCTGTCGCTTCGCGCGTCGCACAATGGCGCTTCCCACGCGAGGCTTGTCGGGCGGATCTGGATGAAAACTGCATTGCCGATTTCTTTGATGTGCAGGCATTTTTGAACCATTTTTCCAGTGGCTCAACGATCGCAGACTTCAATAGCGACGGCCTGATCGATTTCTTTGATATTGCAGCATTTCTTGCAGCCTTCAGCGCATGCTTCTGAGTTGACCGGATTTCCATTCTCACAACCTGCGTCGCCATCCGGCGCTCGTACGCAATCGTCAGGAGTTTCACGATGTTTCAGATGAGTCTGAGTTCGCTACAACACAGCATCGCACGCAGTGTCATGGCCTGTGAAAGATGGCTTGTTGCGACTCTGTTGATCGCATCGACTGCTCTGGCCAGCGCACAGTGCTTTGGATGGGAGTCGCACGGGCCGATTCTCGGTCGTCAACAGCATTGTGCCGCCTATCTGCCCACCACTCAGGAAATTCTGTTCTTTGGTGGGTCGTCCTCAACAGACTATCTGTTCAACCCAACGAGCGGCGTCTGGACCTCAATACACTATCGACGTCCAGCGGGCTTGCACGGACCGGCAGCGGCATGGGATCCTGCGACTGAATCGGTGATCGTATTCGGTGGCACGAGCGATGGAGAAGGTCGCACCTACAGCCTGACGCGATCGGTTCGAGCTTGGAAACTGCTTGCGACGAACAACGCCGTTCCCGCTCGACGGAACCACCACGCAATGGCGCTTGATGAATCCACGGGCAAGATCGTGCTCTTCGGTGGGGTACTCAATGACGGCGGAGCACTGACAGGAGATACATGGGAATGGGATGGTGAGGAATGGTTATTGCGCAACACTTCTCCCCCCATGGCTCGGGCTCGGCATGCAATGGCCTATGACCCCGAACGTGGAGGCGTGATCATGTTCGGAGGTCAAGGAGCGGTTGCATGGCACAATGACACATGGAAGTGGGACAGTGCAGTAGGGCAGTGGATTCCCATAGCCTTTGGCGGCCCCATTGCGCGCATCGGACACGTCATGGCCTACTCGCCGGCGGACGGTGGACTCTTGATGTACGGAGGAAACCTGGGCGGGCAAACACAGAGACTGGATGACACTTGGCTCCTCCCCAGCAATGGTGTAGCTTGGAGCCAGGTTGACACGCCATTCAGACCCGGTGCACGGACGAATGCAGTAATGGTCCTTCACAAGGATTCGACCCGGCTGTATCTGCATGGGGGATCGACCGCGGCCGATATTGTCTATAACGATCTTTGGCAGTGGTCGGGTTCCGCTACAGGGTGGGAACAGGTGACGATTCAAGGATTGGGGAATGTTCTGTCGCTTCGCGCAGGCGTCGCAGGTGACCCCGCCACAGGCACCGCACTCATGTATGGCGGATCGACGGATATGGGACGCATGTGGTCATGGAACGAACAAACTCATGGGTGGGAAGAAATCGAAGTTGCAGGCCCAAATCCCGGCATTCGCGTCAATCACAGTTGGGTTCTCGATGAATCAACTGGAGAAATTGTTCTGTACGGCGGGACCGAGTTTGTGCCAAGCGGGATTCAGGTTCGGGAAGATACATGGATCTTTGATCCTTTTGCACGCACTTGGGAGCGTGTGATCCAGTACTCTGCCCCCGGCCATCGGACTTTCGCATCAATTGCTTACGACCCGACGACACAGCGTGTCCTGATGTATGGAGGCGAAAGCCATGACTTCAATATGCGAGACATCTGGGAATGGGACGGCGTTGCACGCACATGGACACGGATCGGCAATGAACCCCCGATTACGAACCGTGGATCAGTTATGGGCGTTGATCGACAGACCGGCGGCATCTACAGCGTGGTCGGTCAATCCGTCTACGAGTTTAACCGCAGTCTGGGGCTCTGGTTCCTTCAAGGAACCCTTGTTCCCGAGAATTTGGAGTACCCCGCGATTGTGTACTCGGAAAAGTATGGCGGGCTGATTCTCATGGGAGGTCGAAGGAGCGGGCAATGGCTCGGGTGGGTGTTTCGCAGAGATCCTTTGACATTCGAATGGAATCGCATTCAGTACGGTCTATCGCCAAACGGTCCTGGATATATGTGGCCGAATGCAGCTGTCGCTCCAAACGGAAGAGTGTTCCGGACTGGCGAAGGGTCGAGCAGTTGGCACTGCGATGGTCCGATCTACTGTCGGGCCGACCTGAACGGGGACGGACGACTCGACTTCTTCGATATTCAGATGTTTCTAGCCCTTTTCATTCAGCGTGACTCTCGCGCCGACCTTACGACACCGAACTGGACGTTTGACTTTGCGGATGTTCAGTCATTCCTCAATCTCTATTCGGGTGGATGCCCCTGACTCCCAACGTGTGTCGGGCATGCGATGATGAATAGGACCGTTTTAGGCTCAACCGAAAATTCCATGGTGTGGCACAGAGTTGCCGTGATCAATTCGCAACACCTGTCGCGCACGCCGGGTTACTTCAGCATGCCTCGATCACCATCGCCACTGCATTGCCGCCGCCGAGGCACAGGCTCACAACGCCTCGCTTGCCCCCTGTGCGACGCAGTTGGTGCACGAGTGTCACCAACACGCGAGCGCCCGAAGCACCGATCGGATGTCCGAGTGCAACCCCGCCGCCGCAGATGTTCAGCCGATCTTCCTTGATGCCGAGTTCCTTGACATTGCACAACACCTGCGCGGCGAAGGCCTCGTTGATCTCGAAGAGGTCGATGTCGCTCGCCTTCAGATTCGCCATGTCGAGTACCCCGCGAATGCCACCGATCGGAGCTTCGAAAATGTCTTTCGGATCGACGCCATGCGTATGAGTGGCCACAATGCGCGCCAGAGGCTTGACGCCCAGTTCTTCGGCCCGCGATGAACTCATCACCAGGACTGCGGCCGCACCGTCGCTGATCTGGCTCGCATTACCAGCCGTGATCGTCTCGTGCCCCGGAACCGTTCGCAACTTGCCGAGGACTTCGGCTGTCGAATCGGCACGGATCCCTTCATCCGCCGCCACGCCGCCCTCTGGCCCGGCCACCTTCTTGTTGCCGACCATCTCGCCGGTGATGGTGATGAGTTCGGACTTGAAATGCCCTGCCGAAGTTGCGGCCGCCGCGCGAGCGTGGCTCTGCGCACTGAAGCGATCCTGCTCGGCCCGCGAGATCCCGTGCTTTTTGGCGATGTAGTCCGCCGAGTTGGTCATGCCGCAGTTTTCAAAGGCACACGTCAGTCCGTCGAACTGCATGTGATCCTTGAACGCAACCTCGCCGAACTTCACGCCACTGCGGAGTTCGGCAAAGTGCGGTGCAAGCGTCATGTTCTCCATGCCTCCCGCCACCACACACCGGTTGTCGCCTGCGCGGATCGATTGATCCGCCATCATCACAGCTTCGAGACCCGAGCCGCACACCTTGTTGATCGTCTTGGCCGAAAGCGTCGTCGCAAGTCCGGCCCCCAGCCCCGCCTGCCGCGCCGGGTTCTGCCCCAGACCCGCCTGAAGCACGCACCCCATTACGCACTCATCGACCGCCGTCTTCGCACCGGGAACATCGGCAAGCACCGCCGAGACCGCCCATGACCCCAGTTTCGTCGCAGGTACGCGAGCGTAACCTCCGAAAAAGCGACCGATCGGAGTGCGCTTGGCAGCGACGATGACAGACTGCGTGGCCATGAACTTCTCCCTTTGCCTTCAACATGAATCACCCCGTCGAGGGGCCGCGAACCCTATTCTATCGCGACCCACCGAGCGAATCATGGACTCTGCCGCACCAAGATCAAAACGCCTCTGGCTGAGCATCGAACTCACGGTGCTGTTCTTTGCGGTTCCGGCTGCAATGACATTCTGGCGGCTCAACCCGCAGGCCGTCGCCGAGGCGGCCGCGACGCTGGGAATCGAGGCGGACTTCCTCGCAAAACCCGGGCGCTTCATGTTGCCCTCGCTCATGGCATTCACCATCGTGTGCCTCGTGTATCTGCTTCGAGACCGTTCTTTCGAGCGCAAGCGGCTGTGGAACGCCCGAGCCGCGTGGAGATGCCTGCCCAAGTGCACCGCAGAGTTCGTGCCGCTGGCAGGTTTACTCACTCTGCTCGCATGGCAACTGACGCCCGGTTCGTACCTGCTGACCGCAGCAGCGAATCTGGGCGTGCCCCCGCGTTGGTTGCCTGGCATGGCGTCACTCTTCCGCCTGCCAAGCGAAAAGCCGCTGCTCTGGGTCATGATCATGGTGCTCTATCCGCTCGTGAGTGTCTGGCCTCAGGAAGTTCTGTACCGTGCGTTCTTTTTTCATCGCTACGCCGCGCTCCTGCGCACGCCCGAAGCGCGAATCGCAGCGAGCGCCATCGCATTCGGGTTCATGCACATCCTGTTCATGAACCTCATCGCGCCGCTCCTCTGCCTCATCGGCGGCGTGCTGTTTGCTGCGACCTACGAACGAACACACTCAACCTTGGCCGCGTCGATCCAACACGCCCTGTACGGCTGCTGGATCTTCACGGTCGGGCTCGGGCCTTACTTCTTCGGCGGGACGGTGTACCCCTGAACGATGGTGGGACGGAAGCGGGGGGGCTAAACTTTCATTGTTTACTGAAAACCCGGAAGAAAGGTCCGAGCAATGACCCCCATCTACCGCCCGCCCGTCGAACATCCGCACCTGCCCGCGACCGATCGCGGTCTATTGGAGGCCGTCGCTGCCGGGCACGCAAGGCTCACGCCAGAGCAGGGGCTCGAACTTCTCACAGCCGCATCGCTCCATGACCTCGGTCGGGCAGCCGACACCCGCTGCCGCCGCATGCATGGCCCGTCGCTGCGCACATACGTCATCGATCGCAACATCAACTACACCAACGTGTGCACCGCTAAGTGTACCTTCTGCGCTTTCCGCCGCGATGCCGAAGACCATGACGCCTATACGCTCGCCTTCGAACAGATCCACGAAAAGATCGCCGAACTCGTCGCCCTCGGCGGCACACAGATTCTCATGCAGGGCGGAATGAACCCTGCTCTCCCGCTCGACTGGTACATCGAACTCCTGAGCGGAATCAAGTCGAAGTTCCCCGCATTGCACATCCACGCATTCAGCCCGCCCGAGTTCATCGAGTTCGTCAACTTCTTCGATCCTCCGGGACGCAACCTCGAAGAAAAAATCCGCTGGGTCATGGTGCGGCTGCGCGATGCCGGGCTCGACAGTCTTCCAGGCGGCGGCGGCGAAATCTTCGCGCCGGCTGTGCGCTCGAAGATCGGCATGGGCAAGTGCACCGCCGAGGCATGGCTCACATGCATGTACGTCGCGCACTCGCTGGGCATGTTCACGAGCGCGACGATGATGTTCGGACACATCGAAGGCCATGCCGACCGCATCCATCACATGCACCTCGTACGCCAGTGGCAGGATCGGGCACTGGCAGACTTCGGCGGCGGACACGCACCCAGTGACATCGCCAACGATCCCGCCCACAAGAACCTCGCAACCGGTGGACACTACACCGCGTTCATCACCTGGCCCTTCCAGCGTGAGAACACTCCGCTCGGGCGCCTGCGCGACTGGGGCTCCGATCCGGCAGATGTCGAACACTGCGGACGCGTCTTCCCGGGCGATGCGGTCGCACGACTCGACGGCACCGGCACCAAGGATCTTCACCCCGAGTTCGGACGCCGCCTTCGCATGGCTGGCGCGGTCGAGTATCTCCGCACGCAGGCCACGAGTCGCCTCTTTCTCGACAACATCTACAGCATCGGCGCGAGCTGGGTCACGATGGGGCCGCACGTCGGCCAACTCGGATTGATGTTCGGCGCCAACGACATGGGCAGCGTCATGATCGAGGAAAATGTCGTCTCATCAGCAGGCACGACCTACTGCCTCGATGAAGCCGTGCTCTGTCGGCTCATCCGCGATGCCGGGTTTACGCCCGCGCAGCGGAACAACACATACGACATCCTGAGCATCAAGGATGGCACCGCCTCGCCCGATCAGGCCGTCACGGACTGGTCCCGCCATCGCACGCGCAGGCTTCACACTCAATCCGCCCAGATCAAGGCCGAACTGACCATCGAAGCAGCAGGGGAGCAGAGCGTGTAACGACGCCCTGAAACCCGCCCGACACCTGCTCACAGCGCCGGTCTCGCACACTCTTGCCCGACATTCTGTCAGGATTCGGCCCGCAATGCGGGTGTGTATCACATGGAGGCCCGATGGCCCCATCGCGGATCCGGCAAACAGGGCCCGTTGCCGGGTGCGTTCGATCCTCGCGCTCGTGGCGTGAGGGTGATCGGTACAACTCAAAAAGGAGAGTCAATCATGAAACGCTCGCAACGAGCACCTTCGCCGCTGCGCGCCCTCGCGCTGGCAGCCGCACTCACACTTCCGCTTGCGGTCGCACCAGCAACAGCAAGCAGCGCGAGCCGGGGTTCGATTTCGTATTCAAACCGTGCGATTCTCGGCACACTCACCATCGACGGCCGGTGTTTTCAGATTCGCGACGGGTACAGCTTCAACAATCAGATCCGTCAAGCCCTGTGCTCGGCCGGATACGACGCGCGAATCGTCGGCCGCGACATCGTCGTGTACACACGCGGGTGTCGCCAGCCCGACATCTGCTGGACCGGATGCGACTACGACCTTCAAACCTGCTGGCGCGGGACGAACCTGGTCCTCACGCTTGCAAGGATCAATCGCCAGGTCTCCGTCCGGCACTACACCCCGCCACCCACGCGAGTGACGTACGTCTCCACGCCCGTTGTTCGAAAGTACGACACATACCGCCCGCCATCGTGGGGATGCTCAACACCGCCTCGCTCAGGCGTGACGATCATCTCCGGCTCTTCGCGATTCGACTCGATCGATCGCGGCTGGGGTCGGCGGTGGGATGATTCGTGCGACACCGGGTTCAACGTTCGCATCGATGTCAACAATCGCCGACGGTAGGTCGTTCCTGCCGGACTGCGATACGACGTGACGCGGACCGGGCGCTACTCGAGCGCTCGGTCCGCCGTTTGTGATTCAAATGTTGCACTGCTGTTTACGCCGCTGCTGCCGTGTCGTCAGCCAGTTCGTTCTCAAGGCGTTGCTGTACCTGTTCGAACAACACATCTTCGAGGGCCGTCAGGCGCGACTCGATGCGGTCGATGTCTTCGCCTTCCATCCCCGCAATCTCCTCGATCGAGAGTCGGCTGGCATAACGAAGCAGGATCAGACGCCGCTCTCCCGAAGGCAGCCGATCAATAAGGTCTCTGAGCGTACAAGTACCGAGCGCGGGCATCGTGTGATCTCCTTCAAAGGTCCTTTGCACATGTGTGTGCAGGGACTCTTTCGGCCTTCCACCCATGAAGATCGCAATTGTTCACCCCTGCGACAACCGCTCACAAGTGGAGAGCGCAAATGTTGCGCTTCCGTGCGTTCGATTGCACCAAATCTGCGGTTTATACGCTGGGTCAGGGCCGCATCGGAATATCCACGCTGCACGCATCGGCACACGCCAGAGCGTCCGCATATCCCGCATCGGCATGGCGGAAAATTCCCATCGCTGGGTCGTTGGTCAGGACGCGGGCCAAGCGGCGTTCAGCTTCAGGAGTGCCATCGGCCACGATCACCTGACCGGCGTGCTGGCTGAACCCGATTCCAACACCGCCTCCGTGATGAAAACTCACCCAGCTCGCACCGCTGGCGACATTGACCATCGCATTGAGCAGGGGCCAATCACTGACCGCGTCGGTGCCATCGAGCATCGCTTCGGTTTCGCGATTCGGGCTTGCCACCGACCCGCAGTCGAGATGATCGCGTCCGATGACGATGGGGGCCGAGACTTCGCCGCGAGCCACCATCTGGTTGAAGATCAATCCGGCGCGGGCGCGCTCGCCCAGCCCGAACCAGCAGATCCGCGCAGGCAGGCCCTGGAAAGCAAATCTTGGATGGCAGTTGTCAAAATCCCCGGCGAGCAGGGCGTCCGGATTGGCGTGGCAACTGAGCAACCACCGGTGCAGCCGTTCGTTGTACCCGCCTCCGTCGCGCGGAAAAGCATCGAGCAGCGCACGATCCGTTCGGTAGATGTCGCGAGGATCGCCCGAAAGCGCCACCCAGCGGAACGGCCCCCGACCCACGCAGAACTGAGGCCTGATATACGCAGGGACAAACCCCGGAAACGCGAACGCGTCCTCATACCCATGATCGAGCGCACGCTGGCGGATGTTGTTGCCATAGTCGAAGGTGACCGCGCCGCGCCGCAGCAACTCCACCATCGCGCGCACATGCCGCTCCATCGATGCCATGCTCAGTTCGACATAGTGCTCCGGGTCTTCGATGCGCTGAGTTTCGGCTTCCGTACAACTGAACTCGACCGGGGTGTAGCCTTCGAGCGGGTCGTGAGCGCTGGTCTGATCCGTCAGAATATCAGGGGTAATGTCCCGCTCAATCATGCGTTCGAGCAGTTCGACCGCGTTGCAGTGCACACCGACGCTCGTCGCGCTGCGCTGCCCGGCAAGATCAAGTGCTCGATCAATCGCGTCGTCAACTTCAAGCACGATCTCATCGAGATAATTGTCGCGCAGACGGCGGTCGAGCCGGGCGTGATCAACATCCGCAATGAGGCACGTTCCGCCGTTGAGCGTGATCGACAGTGGCTGCGCGCCGCCCATCCCGCCGCACCCGGCCGTCACGCACAGCCGCCCGGCGAGCGTACCCCCGAAGTGCATTCGGGCACATTCTGCAAATGTCTCGTATGTGCCTTGAAGAATGCCTTGCGTTCCAATGTAGATCCACGAACCCGCGGTCATCTGTCCGAACATCATCAAGCCACGGGCAGCCAGGTCGTCGAACGTCTGCTGTGTTGCCCAGTGCGGGACAAGATTGCTGTTGGCAATGAGCACGCGCGGCGCTTCTTCATGCGTGCGCACCACCCCGACAGGCTTGCCCGACTGCACAAGCAGCGTCTCATCAGGCGCGAGTCGCAGGAGCGTTTCGATGATGGCGTCGAATGCGGGCCACGATCGGGCAGCCTGACCGCGCCCGCCATAGACAACAAGATCCGCAGGGCGCTCCGCAACCTCAGGATCAAGATTGTTCATCAGCATGCGCATGGCGGCTTCAGCCTGCCAGGTGTGACACCGACGCTGCGTTCCGCGCGGCGCACGCACTACACGCACAGCCCGCTCCTGCTCCAACGTTGAAACCGACATGGCCCTGCTCCTCAGCCGGCAAGCATCTCGCGCAACCATTCCGAGACGCCGACAAACCATGTTGTACGTCAGTTGCGCGCCAAACACAACCCCCAGCCACAAAACAGCGCACAAAATCAGGTGTACACAGCAGCAAGCGTTCCATCCCGAACCATTGATTCGATGGCACGCACATCCGCATACGGCGGACGATCAGCAATCAGCCTCGGTACACGTTCGCGGATGAGAGTGTGCGCACGCTCCACGCCCTGCCCACTTCGGAGGGGTCGGTGCGCTTCGAGACCCTGCGCAGCACAGAGTAACTCGGCCGCAATCACCGATGTCAAAAGGTCCAGCGCCCGACCCGCCTTGGCTGCCGATCGAGGACCGAACGAGTTGTAGTCCTCCATTTCAGCGCAAGTCGCGAGGTTTGAAACCGACGCTGGCGTGCACAATCCGATCATCTCGTTACACGCAGCCGCAGCAGCGTACTGCACAATCATGTACCCCGAATGCAACCCCGGCGTCGGACTCAGAAACGGCTTGAGCCCCGATTCGGGGTCAAACACCGAAAGCATGTGAAACACGCGCCGCTCAGCAAGACCGGCAACATGACACGCCGCGAGCGCCAGGCAATCGAGCGGCAGCGCGACTGGCATGCCATGAAAGTTGCCCGCCGAAACGATGTCAGCCTGATTTGCATCGGTCGCAAACACCAGCGGATTATCCGTGACTGCTCCCAGTTCATGTTCGACCGCTGTGCGCACATGCTGGGCAAGTTGCTGCGAAGCCCCGAGCACCGCCGGAGCACACCGGAATGAGTACGGATCCTGCACGCGCGGGTCATTGACCGCGTGCGACTGAGCGATCTCGCTTCCGTGCAGAAGGTCTCGCAGCTGCTGGGCGACGTGCGCACAACCGGGTTGATTCCGGGCAGCGTGAACGCGTGCATCAAGGAAGCGATGGGTCACCCGACAGGCATCCATCGACATCGCGGCCGCGACAAACGCAGCACCGGCACAGCGGTCAAAATCATCGACAAGCAACGCACCCCGACCGGCCATCAGGTGTGTGCCATTGATGAGGGCCAGACCCTCCTTGGCTTCGAGCACCACCGGCGACAATCCCGCACGCCCCAGTGCAGTCGACGCAGGACAGGTTTCGCAGCGTCCGGAGCCGATGTCCACAAGGACTTCACCTTCACCGATCAGTGCGAGCGCGACATGGGCAAGCGGGGCGAGATCACCGGACGCGCCGACAGACCCTGTTTCGGGAACCATGGGTGTAATGCGATGATTGAGCAACGCGAGAATGAGATCGACAACTTCGGGGCGCACCGCAGAGAGTCCGCGGCTGAGCGATGCTGCCAGAACAACCATCATCGCGCGCACAACTTCGACCGAAAGCGGCTCGCCAATTCCTGCGGCATGAGAACGCACAAGATTTCGCTGAAGCTCGCCAAGCGAGGCATCATCGATGCGTGTGCGCGCGAGCGACCCGAAACCGGTGTTGATTCCGTAGTGAGCATCGCCGGACGCAATGGTGGCCAGAAGCGAGCCGCGACACGCGTCCATCCGGTTGCGGGCGTCGCGGGCAAGAGTGACGGGAGCCAAATTTCGAGCGACGCGGGCGACTTGTTCCGTGGTGAGGGGCGAGCCATCGAGGAGAGTCAGGGGTTGGTTCGACATCGTGGTGAGATGGTGTGCCGTGGGAGGCCCTGAGGCAAGCGGGAAGGGCGGGGCGCGGATCGGAGATCAATAACGTCCTATAATATATATTATGTCTATCAGCAACATGAGGCCCTGGACGGGCATACGGATGGGTGAAAACAAGTGCTGCATCAGGACATTCAAGACTTCGACTTGCTCGGCGTTGCCTGGACGCCCTTGCCTGCGAACAACTTCGCATTGAACGCGGACGTTGCTCCGGGTGCGATGGTGAACCATTGCCAGCGATCCGTACCGACTATCAGCCTCGCGATGAGGTTGATTTGCCCGACGTGGTATGCGTAATGGTCAAGTTGGCGAGCGATGGCGGCATGCACCGGGTGCGGCACGCTGCGGATAGGCACTATGCGGCCGAGGTCTGCAGGCGTGAGCGCGTCGAGCGTTGCAGACAGAGCAGCCCAGCCGGTGTTCCAGCGGGCCATGAGCGCGGCGCGTGACGAGCTGGTGGGTTCAGGAGCGATGAACTCGGCGTCGCGATCGCGTGAGGGTTTCTCGCCATCGGTCGTGAGAAAGTCGGTCCAGCGGCTGAGCATGTTTCCGGCCATGTGCTGGACGATGATGGCGATCGAGTTCATCCCCGGCCCGGGCGCGCGGAAGAAGCCCTCGTCATCGAGTTGCTTCATCGCATGCTCAGCAAAAGCCTGCTGGCGCTCGAAGACCTGCCGCCAGACGGCGATGAGGTCGTCGGGCAGAGGGGTTGCGTAGTGTGACGCGGCCGCGTCCATTGCGTCCACTCCTGGTTCAAGCTTCGAGCAGGCGCACACACTCATCGGCGGCATCGCTTACGGCGACGAGTGCGTTGTTGCCGGTGTCTTTGCGATGCTTGATCTCGACCTTACCTTCGGCCAGAGCCTTGGCACCGATGGTCACGCGCACGGGAATGCCAATCAGGTCGGCGTCCTTGAACTTCACGCCCGGCCGTTCGTCGCGATCGTCGATGAGCACGTCCATGCCGCGCGAGGCGAGTTGTTCTGCGAGCGCGTCGGCTGCGGAGTGCGAGGGTTCATCGGGCTTGATGAGCGTGATGAGCACGTGATACGGCGCGACGGGCGCGGGCCAGATAATGCCGTTGTCGTCGCAACTCATCTCGACGCACGCAGCGACGGTGCGGCTGACGCCGATGCCGTAGCAGCCCATGATGACGGGTCTGCGTTCCTGTTTCTCGTCGAGGATGTTGAAGCCCATCGCGGTCGAATACTTGGTCCCGAGTTTGAAGATGTGTCCGACTTCGATGCCGCGACGTGCTTCGAGTCTTGCTCCGTCGGCGCGCGGGCTGGGGTCGCCGGCGACGGCATTGCGGATGCTGGCGACTTCAAAGAAGCAGTCTTCCTTACCCATCGCAGCGACCGGGTCCTTGCCCAGGTCGCGTTGCCAGTTGAAGTGCTTGACGTGAAAATCCTTGCGATCGCCGCCGGTGACCCAGAAGCGACTCTTGCCTTTGGCGTCATCGAAGCCTGCGGCGGCGTCGGGGTCAACGAGCAGCAGCGTCTGCGCCTTGCCGACGACCGCGCGCGGCGAGACGTAGCCGATCTCGAAGCCGAACGCCTTTGCCTCTTCGACATTAGCCAGTTCGATCCTGCAGCCGCAGGCGTCGCGAACCTTGCCTTCGTTGACATCATGATCGCCGCGCACGCACGCGACGACCCACCACTCGCCGGGATATTTCGTCGCTTCGTCGTCATCGCGCGCCACGACTTTGAAGACGACAGTTTTGAGCATGTTTTCCGGCTTGACCTTCATGAGTTTGGCTACGTCTTCGATGCCGGGGCAGTCGGGCGTGTGGATTTCTTCGAGCGTTCCGGTCGGCTCGCCGACGAAGAAGCCGACGCTGGGCGCCGCACGCTGGCCGATCTCGCACTTTTCGACGTTGGCCGCGTAGCCGCTCGCGGGACAGACGAGAATCGTGTCTTCGCCGGTGGCGCAGTTGACCATGAACTCGTGGCTGGCCGAGCCGCCGATGGGTCCGGCTTCGGCTTCGACGGCCGTAAAGTCGAGCCCGCAGCGGGTGAAGATGTTGACGTACGCCTGGTACATCCGGTCGTAGGTCTCATTGAGCCCCCCCGCTCCTTCGAGGCTGGCGTGAAACGAGTAGGCGTCTTTCATCAGGAACTCGCGGCCGCGCAGCAGCCCGGCGCGCGGGCGGAACTCATCGCGATACTTGGTCTGAATCTGATAGACGCAGATCGGCAGGCTCTTGTAACTGGGCACGCAGGCGGCGAGGGCTTCGGTGATGACTTCCTCGTGCGTGGGCCCGAGGAACTGCTTGCGTCCGTGGCGGTCTTCGAGCGTGAAGAGCAGGTCGCCGTACTCGATATCGCGCTTCGTGCCGGCGAAGAGTTCGATGGGCATCAGCGCGGGCAGGAGCAGTTCGGCCGAGCCGATGGCGTTCATTTCTTCGCGGACGATCTGCTCGATTTTGCGGAGCACGCGCAGCCCCAGCGGCAGGAACGCGTACACGCCGCTGGTGACCTTGCGGATGCAGCCGGCGCGGGCGAGCAGGATGTGGCTGGGGGTTTCGGCGTCGGCGGGCGCTTCGCGTGTGGTCGGGATGAAGGCCCAGCGGGCGATCTCGCCGCGGGTGCTGCGGGCCAGGGCGAAGGGTTTTGTGTTTGTGTTTGTGCCTGTGCCTGTGTTGGCGTCATTATCGGTGTGCGTCATGGGAGGCAAGTGTAGGGGGACGGGGCCAAAGGACCAAAAGGACCCGCACCGCTGGTCCTGCCCGGCTTTTGGCTTCGACTTGTGGCTTCGGCTTTTGGCTTCGGTTTTGGGCTTCGGTTTTGGGCGTCGGCTGAGGCGCGAGCGTTGATCTGCGCTCTTCCTCATGAGCCGTCCCCTTCTTTTCACTCACCTCTTGAGCCCTCCCCTGCTTTTCAATCACCTCTTGATCCCTCCCCTGCTTTTCACTCGCCTCTTGATCCCTCCCCTGCTCTCCTCTGGTGGTTCTCATGCTCCCTGCTTCTCCCACGGCTCCCACGGCCTGTTCGGGTCGCGGGTACTGGTGTTCGGGCGGGCGGGCGAGTCGTTGCTCGCTGCGAGGCTCTGTTCGGGTCGTCTGAGGCGAGTTTTGGTGCGTTCGGGGGCTGCTTGCATCGATTCAACATTCAATTGCATCGATGTAAGAGAAGGTTTGATCGATCAAAGAGGCTGTTTGATCGATACAACAGGACATTTGATGCGTGAAAGTTCCGGTTGTATCGATGAAAGGCGCGGCCGGATCACTCGGGAGGGCTGGCCGCACCACGCTGTAACGCCCGGCCTGGTAGACTCCGCGAGCATGACTGAGGACTCCAGCAAACATTCGCCGCTGGTCGCGAGCCGAGCCGCGTACTGGGCGCCGGTCGCGGACTTTCTGCGGGCGCCCGATGCCGCAGTGCTCGCCGCACTCGTGCGGGGGAGCGACTTCGCTGTCGAGACTGCGCAGCGCGACGCGTGGATCGAGCAGGTCTCAGTCATGCGGATGGCGCTGGCTGGGTTCCCGGGTGGCGGGTTCCCGGGTGGCGGGTTCCCGGGTGCATGGATCGGGTTTGAGTACGCGGTCCCGCGTGTCGGCAAGCGGATTGACACCGTGGTTGTTGCTGGGGGCGTGCTCTTCGTCATCGAGTTCAAAGTCGGAGAGAGTCAGTTCACTGCCGGCGCCCGCAATCAGGTGTGGGATTACGCACTCGACCTGCGGAACTTCCACAGCACCAGCCACGATAAACCCATCGCGCCAATTCTCGTCGCGACGCGCGCCCCGTCCGCGCTGGTCGACCTGACCTGCATGAGCGACCACGATGGCGTGTTCCGTCCGATGCAGGCCACCCCGGACCGGCTGGCCGACGCGATGCAAGCGGCGCTCGACCACTCAGCCGGGCCCGACATCGACGCGGAGCGATGGGCACAGGGCCGCTACCAGCCGACACCCACGATCATCGAAGCGGCGCGGGCGCTCTATGGCGGTCATGGCGTCGAGGCGATCTCACGCAACGACGCCAGCGCGATCAATCTATCGCAGACCTCCGAAGCGATCGCGGCAATCATCCGGGCATCGCGTGACGAACGACACAAGTCCATTTGCTTTGTGACCGGCGTGCCCGGCGCGGGCAAGACGCTCGTAGGGCTCAACATCGCCACCCAGCACGTCGAGACCGACGACAGCCTCTACAGCGTGTTCCTCTCGGGCAACGGCCCGCTGGTCGCGGTCCTCCGCGAGGCCCTTGCGCGCGACAAGGCCGAGCGGCAGTCGGCGAGGGGAGAGCGCGGACGACTCGGAGAAGCTCGAAGTGCGGTCAAGGCGTTCATCCAGAACGTCCACAACTTCCGCGACGAGTGCCTTGTGGACGAGGCCAGCCCGCCGATCGAGCATGTCACGCTGTTCGATGAGGCCCAGCGGGCGTGGAATCTTGAGTAGACCGCGAACTTCATGAAACGCAAGCGGAACCGGCCTGACTTTGCGATGTCCGAGCCGCAGTTCCTGCTTTCGTGCATGGACCGGCACAAGGACTGGGCTGTCGTGGTCTGCCTGGTCGGGGGCGGTCAGGAAATCCACCGCGGCGAGGCGGGAATCGCAGAGTGGCTCACCGCCTTGCGACAGCACTTCACACATTGGCACATCCACATCTCGCCACACCTGCATGATTCGGAGTACGCCGCAGGCGACGCGCTGGACATTCTTGGCCGCGAGGCCCGCGTGCATCCTGATCCGAAAATGCACCTGGCGGTCTCCATGCGTTCCTTCCGGGCCGAGCACGTGTCGAGCTTCGTCAAGCACCTGCTGGATCTTGACGCGGACCGGGCGGGAGAGTACTACCGAGCCATCAGCGACCGCTACCCCATCGTGCTTACACGCAGCGTGCGGACGGCCAAGGACTGGCTGCGCTCGCGGGCCCGTGGAACCGAGAGGTACGGAATGGTCGTGTCATCGAGTGCCCAGCGACTCAAGCCGCACGCGATCGATGTGCGGGTGTCGGTTGACCCGGTGCACTGGTTTCTCGACGATCGCGTCGATGTGCGATCGTCGTATTACCTCGAGGATGTCGCGACGGAGTTTCAGGTGCAGGGGCTCGAACTCGACTGGGCGGCCGTGGTGTGGGACGGTGATTTCCGGCACACGCCGAGCGGGTGGCGGCACTTCTCGTTCCGCGGCGAGCGATGGGAGCGGGTGAACAAAGCCGATCGGCAACTGTACCTGAAGAACGCGTACCGCGTGCTGCTCACGCGGGCGAGGCAAGGCATGGTCATCGTGGTGCCCGAGGGCGAGGAATCGGACCCGACACGGGCTGGGAAGTTCTATGACCCGACATTCGACTACCTCCGCGATCAGGTGGGGGTGACCGTGCTGGGCTAGGCTATTAAGCAGGCTACCATGTGCTCGTGGACTTCAACCATGACGGCGTTGTGGATTCGACGGACTACGCAGCGTTCGCGTCGCTGTACACGGCCGGGGAGAACCTCGGCCGCGGCAACCTGAGCCGCAGCACAACCGACAACCGCATCGGCTACGCGGGGTACCGGTGGGACCGGTTCATCTCGAAGTATCATGTGCGGAACCGGGTGTATGAGCCAGCGACGGGCCGGTGGCTGAACAGGGATCCGATTGGCTATCAAGCGGGCAGCATATCCCTGTACGAGTACACCTTGTCTCGCCCACTAGTGCTTGTAGACCCGCTAGGACTAGATCCTTACTCGGACGAACGCGACTGTCGGAAAGACTGTGCTCGTCGGCACGGTGGCTACCCAGGCTATACGAGAGAAGCACCATACAGAGACTGCATTAAAGGCTGCAAGAAAGTGAAGGAGGCATGGGTACGGGCTCCAGACGACATCCCGGGCATGCCTGGTCAGAAGTTCTGCTCGTGGGACAACTGTTTCCAAATTTTGGGGGACAATGAGACAGGGGCAGATGTAGCCGTCATTTCCTGTCATGCAAACGCTAAAGACGGGCCGTACTTCGAAGATAAGGACGGAGTTAAGCATCGATTGGGCGACCCCTCGACTTGGCCGGAAGAGTGGGTCGAGGCCTTGCAACAGTATTCTGGGGTCGTGTTCTATTGTTGCTACATTGGCAACACAGACTATCCGCAGAAGATTGCTGATCGCATCGATTTACCGGTGAGGGCACCAGGCCGCAACTATTCACCGGGCGGCGGGCCAGTAAGTATCCCAGGGGAGGTAATTTGGCCTCTCGTCGATCCTCGGCACCCGGGCATCTTGTATGAACCTGGAGGTAGGCCAGCTACCCCGTATGTTCCTTGGCCGAGCATCGATCCTACAGCGGATCCATATCGACTCCCAAGGCACAAAGACGGTGGAGGTGGGGGCGGGGGTGGAGGTTGGTAGGCTGTGCAATGTGTAAAGGTGTACCATTATGTCCGATTCGACCTCAAATCAGCATGGCTTCGTGACCTATCTTCTGTTGCTCGTCGCAAGTGTGATTATTAGCGGACTGCAGTGGCCGTTGCTTTCGTGGACCATTCGCCATGGATTGCGTTTCGATTCAGGCAAGGCTGCAATGCTTAGTATATGGAATATGGGCACACTTGTTATTGATATAGCATTCATAGCCGCATGGTTGGCAATCCGTCCCGCGGGTGTTATGAGAGCCGGCGCATTGGCGTGCGTTTGGCTGGGATGTTGGCTGTTGCTACTTCCTGCAGCAGTTCTAGTTTCGTGGGCCTTGCACTGATCTGCAGCGTCAATTTTTTATGCACAAGCACAACGGCACCTACGACCTGCTTTCTGACTTCAACCATGACGGCGTGGTGGACTCGACGGACTACGTGGCGTTCGCGTCGCTGTACACGGCCGGGGAGAACCTCGGTCGCGGCAACCTGAGCCGCAGCACAACCGACAACCGCATCGGCTACGCGGGGTACCGGTGGGACCGGTTCATCTCGAAGTATCATGTGCGGAACCGGGTGTATGAGCCAGCGACGGGGAGATGGCTGAACAGGGATCCGATTGAGTACGACGCGGGGACGATGAACTTGTATGAATACTGCGGCTCGTACCCGCAGCGATATGTCGATCCCCAAGGCCTTGACATCGGAACCGGGTGGCCTCGTGAGGAGTGGCATTCAAGAACGCCGAGAAAGCCATCGCCCACCTTCAAGAAACCGCCAAAATCGGTTCCGGAGGCGTTGCTACAAGGCGCTGTCGAGGGGTTCTTCTGTTGGTGCGAGGGATTCTCGGAAACACTTTTCTTAGGACTCGTTGATATTGACGTGAGTCCCTACCTCTATGATCCGTCCGACCCGAGTCTGGATATCTCTCGAAAGATGGGGATGGTGAGTTGCGTGGCTCTCGAGGGGGCCGTCGGTTGCAAAGCGTCCGGGTTCAACGCAAAGTGTGCCGTGCATCCACCTCACGCTGGCGGTCCGCACCAGTTCTGGCACCTCCAGATCAATTGGTGGCGGCGGGGCGTTAAGGGGAGTGGTGGAGTGTTTCGGTATCCTTGGTGGATGAGTCGGTGATGCCACCTGACTCTGCCAATGCCGATTGGGGCAAGAGACTGTCCGGGCTGATCCACGATATGTGGTTTTCAGTCGATGACCTGCCTCTTGGTCAAATTCAGGATAATCTTGTCATTCCTCTTCGAATGAAGCCGAAAGATCCGCCTTGCGCGCGGCTTATCATTCCCAATGCTCGGGTGGTTCGAGTCGTTGATACTGAACGCATTGGTCTATACGATATTAGTCATGTACTCGTGCAGATGCCAGAGCGCGTCTTAACTATTATTGGCAACATTCCTATTCGCGTCGATATTGCGATGGACGATCCGTGTGAAGCGTATGTAGAGTCTTGAAGGAACCTTTGCTCGGTTTCGGAAATTCGGACTGGCCGCCGGCGCGAGGACTCGGATGCCGCGGCCGAGGTTCGGCGGGTGGCACCGACCGCAACCGTTGATTCACGCCACCCGTGCCACCCCGCCTGTGCCTGGCAAGGGGATCGGTCGGCACCTTCCATGGGACTGGTGGTTCTAGGTAACAATGCTATGACACACGACAACCGAAAATGCGACACCCTGCCCCTGCCGCTATTTGTTCTCCTGCCTGATGAGGGAACGATCCGTGTGATTGAAGGACTTGGAGATTTGGTCTGGCATGAGCAACAGGATCTTGACGATGAAGTGCATTGGTGCTGGGACGAACAGGGCATGCGATACCGTCTTCGTGTACAGGGCGGCCGAGGCTATTTTCTTGAACCCGCTACCACCAATGAAACTGATCTGTTCCTGATTATTGCTCGGTGGGTTCTCTTCTGGAAGAGGCAAGAGTCGGGGCGCTCTCCGCATTTGGGAAACTACGATGTGCTAAGCAAGTGGGTAAAATCGAGCGGACGGAGAAACCGGGGCTAACGGCGCATGGGACATATGAACGCTGGCGGATCATCGAAACCTACCGGGCGGTCGAGTCCGGCGGCAGTCTCACGCTCGACTCTGACCCCAAGGAAGTCATCGTGTATCACGCTGCGGGCGACGGGGGTTTCGGGACGGCGTCGTACATCGACGCGGTCGTCCTCCGTGACCGCGACGCGACGAGCACGTCGAACTCGGACCCGGCTGAGACCTGGCTGTTCGCGTCGGACGGCGTCCTCGAGGAGCGGGTCTACTACCTGCAGGACTGGCACCAGGATGTGGTGCAGCTGATCGCCGACGACGGGTCGGCCGTCGAGCGGGTGCATTACTCGGCTTACGGCGTGCCGTTCGGGCTTCATCCTGCCGACATGGACCTCGACGGCAATGTCGACGGGGCGGACTTCACGAAGTTCACCGCGCTGTACAACGGCGGCTACCATGTGCTCGTGGACTTCAACCATGACGGCGTGGTGGATTCGACGGACTACGTGGCGTTCGCGTCGCTGTACACGGCCGGGGAGAGCCTCGGCCGCGGCAACCTGAGCCGCAGCACAACCGACAACCGCATCGGCTACGCGGGGTACCGGTGGGACCGGTTCATCTCGAAGTATCATGTGCGGAACCGGGTCTTTGATCCCGCGACGGGCAGATGGCTGACGAGGGATCCGATTGATTATGCCAGCGGCTCCGCCAACCTGTATGAGTACGTATTTTTAGCGGCCTTCGCGCGGCTGGACCCGATGGGGTTGTTCGCTGTCTCCGGAATCTTTGACGGCGTCAAGGACTGGTGGCACGACATGAGAGACGGCGTCGATGTCGTGATCGACTATTGGGACGACGTGTTCACCGGGAAACGGTCGATTCAAGAGGTCATCGACGATTCGCGCGATCCCGGGGCCATACGAGAGATCCAAGATGCGCTTGCGTGCTGCGACTACATCCCTGGCGCCGATGTGATCACGATCCCATTGACAGTGGGTTTGGAGCTCTGGAATCCGGATGGGAGCATCGTCAACGCTTGTACGACCACCCTGTATTCTCTGAATCCCATACCGGGTGGTGGAAAACTAAAGCCGAAAGCTGGGCTTCCTCCTTCCCAGGGCTTGGTGCCAAATAATCCTGGATTCGGTCCCCCCCCGGGGGTCCGACGGGCACTCCAGGTGGATTTCCCAATCCAAAACGATCGCCGAAGGTCGACGCCCCGGGCTCGGGGGGCAAGCCGAAACATCCTGGATCGGGTCGTAATCCAGACGGCAGTTTGAAGGAACCAGGACAACAGTACGAAGAGATTTTAGAAGCCCAGCGGCGTGCTCGACAGCAGGGTAGTTGCGGAATCGAGAGCACTCAAAAATCGAAGCAGAAGGATGCCAAAGACCTGCAGGATTTTCTACGGGATCAAGAGAAGTGAGCGAGACTTTACAGATCCAACTTGAGCGAGCAACTCATGAATGTGACATGATGTCCGCAATATCGGCATCCGTGGGGCTGCTTGATCTAGACTTGGCTGGTGACCCCCTCAGTGCAAGCGGAAATGACAATGAATTGTACCGAGCTGTGTTCGCGGCATCTGTCGCGTGCGGCGCCGATTCTCTCAGCGGTTCTTGCAAGGCTCGAACGTGGGGTGCTGTAGCAAATGTCGCTGCCATGCATTCACTGGTCGATGCGCAGATACTTGCACTCGAACATTCTGTCGCGGCGATGCCCTTTGGACCACGGCTAGTCATTCTCGGCACACTGTATGGTCGTGCGGATAAAATCGAGAAGGCGAAGGCTGCTTTCGAAGAAGCGCTATGCCTTGATGCTGCCGATGACGAAGCGATGGCAAATCTGGCGTACTGGGTATACAGTCATTCCGATCCACCACGGGCCATTCGGTTGTATGAACTTGCTTTGGCCAGAAATAGCAACAATGTCTTCGCGGCTGAGCAACTGGCGTACCTCTTGGCTTCACGCGATGGAGTCTCATCGCAAGCAGTAGTTTTGCTAGAAGCAGCCTTGAATGCGCATCCTTTGGAGGCGACTGCCCGAGCAGTATTGGCCGATCAATGTTGGCGATTAGGCCGCATCGAGGAGGCACGAGTTCACTTTGCACTTGCGGCTGTGGTTGGATCAGAGGCTATCAAAAACATGTCGCTCCATTTTTTTTCGGAAACCGAGAACACCTCGTGGGTAGTGCGGAATGGCATGGCGTCGTTCACCAGTGGCTTAATGGGACATCATGAGTTGAGGGCATATGCAACTCAGCTTGATATCTTGGGTCTAGGGAGGCTTGCCGATCATATTAGAGTATTCTTATCCGCGTACAATTGTGGGACGGAATAAGATGGACGCATGACCCACTTCACTCGGGATTGCAGCATCGTCGCTTCTGCGAGCAGTGTTTCAATGCCCCGCCCGCTCGCGCGAATGTGAGGAGACCATCGTGTATCACGCTGCGGGCGATGGCGGCTTCGGGACGGCGTCGTACATCGACGCGGTCGTCCTCCGTGACCGCGACGCGACGAGCACGTCGAACTCGGACCCGGCTGAGACCTGGCTGTTCGCGTCGGACGGCGTGCTCGAGGAACGGGTCTATTACCTGCAGGACTGGCACCAGGATGTGGTGCAGCTGATCGCCGACGACGGGTCGGCCGTCGAGCGGGTGCATTACTCGGCTTACGGCGTGCCGTTCGGGCTTCATCCTGCCGACATGGACCTCGACGGCGATGTCGACGGGGCGGACTTCACGAAGTTCACCGCGCTGTACAACGGCGGCTACCATGTGCTCGTGGACTTCAACCATGACGGCGTGGTGGATTCGACGGACTACGTGGCGTTCGCGTCGCTGTACACGGCCGGGGAGAGCCTCGGCCGCGGCAACCTGAGCCGCAGCACAACCGACAACCGCATCGGCTACGCGGGGTACCGGTGGGACCGGTTCATCTCGAAGTATCATGTGCGGAACCGGGTGTATGAGCCAGCGACGGGGAGATGGCTGACGAGGGATCCGATTGATTATGCCAGCGGCTCCGCCAACTTGTATGAGTACGTATTTTTAGCGGCCTTCGCGCGGTTGGACCCGATGGGGTTGTTCGCTGTCTCCGGAATCTTTGACGGCGTCAAGGACTGGTGGCACGACATGAGAGACGGCGTCGATGTCGTGATCGACTATTGGGACGACGTGTTCACCGGGAAACGGTCGATTCAAGAGGTCATCGACGATTCGCGCGATCCCGGGGCCATACGAGAGATCCAAGATGCGCTTGCGTGCTGCGACTACATCCCTGGCGCCGATGTGATCACGATCCCATTGACAGTGGGTTTGGAGCTCTGGAATCCGGATGGGAGCATCGTCAACGCTTGTACGACCACCCTGTGTTCTCTGAATCCCATACCGGGTGGGAACAAGCTGACACCAAATGTTGGCCTGCCACCAACCAAAGGTGTGTTTCCGAAAGCACCCGGTACAGGCTTCCCTATACCGGACCCAGCCTCCATCGGCAGGCCACATACTCAAGTCATACGGAAGGAGGGACGACGAGGAGTCTATACGCAGGGTCGCGAGTGGGGAACGGATCCCAACTGTCCCGTTCGTGACATTGACTTCACTGATCACGGCCGTCCTAATCTGCATCCCAATCCCCATCAGCATCCCTGGACACCAACTCCATCTGGTCCAAAACGACAGGGTCCCAAGCCGTTCGACCCAAAGAACCCGTAAACCAAAGAGATCGAGCCCCCACATGATCGAGATTCGTATTCCACCGTTGGGGTTGAGACAACTGTCGGATGAGCCCTTCTTCTGCACCGGGGCCCAGGTCGCAGCCGTCATGCGAGTGGTTGATGATATCCTGGGACCATTACTTTGGATTTGTTCCGATGTCTCGGCAACGTCGTCGCGCGGGTCTCCACTGGCGGGCGGTGACGTACTGATCGGCAGTATTGTATTGGGGGCCACAGTAGATGCTGTGACCCCTGTAGAGGATATTGACCAGTTCCTCAGTGGTGTACTGGCCGGCGTTGACCATAATGTCACGACAACGGACGGCATAAAAATTGCGGCAACAGAGGAGCAACCGAGGTTCTTGAACTGGCCTGTGGAGACAGAAATTCACATGTTTGATACAACCTGCATCTTTTTATACTTTAGAGAGGGAATGCACGCGCACGCCTTCATTAACGCGTTGCAGAAGCAGAACGTCAAAGTGGACTATGCGGAAGTGCAATAGGTGGGAGAGGATGTCCACTGCCAATGACACACCCAACGGGTTATCCGGCGTGCCGTTCGGGCTTCATCCTGCCGACATGGACCTCGACGGCGAGAGTGCTTGCACGAGTTCGGGTTCGGTCCATCGGGTGCCAGAGGGCATGGCGGCCAGTGTACCTGGTGCAGCGCGATCGTGGGAAAGGGGCCGGGACTGGGGGATTGCGTTCACATCACGCTCTGGCCACATCGCTGCCCGTTCCTTATTTCCAACATGGCAACCACCCGCCCACACCTGGGGGGCTGGCCGCAGGACTGGGCTGCTTGCTCCAAAAACTTCCTCAAGATCATTCAATCGCACTTCAGTCGCGATGCGCAGGCTCCGATGCAGTAGCATGTCGCAACTCGGCGGCATCGAACACGCTCTTGAAGGAGATTCATCATGGCCGCAGTGTTACCAAGTAGTCGCGAAGACCTCATCGCCTTCTTCATGGCCCGCATCGCCAAGTGGGGCGCTTCGGCTTCAGATATAGGGCTCAGTGCTCAACAAATCGCCGAACTGGCGTCCCTGCTGAACACAGCCCAGGCTGCCCACACCGCCGCGATCGCATCACGCATCTCATCGAAGGATGCGACCCTCAACTATCACATCGCCACCGACGCGCTGCGCGCTTTCGGCGGCGACATGGTCAAGGCCATCAAGGTCGAGGCCGAGATCACCAACAATCCGAACGTGTACGCCGTAGCCTCGATCCCGCAGCCCGCATCCCCCACCCCCGCCGGGCCGCCCGAGCAGCCGACCAGCCTGGGCGTCACGATCAACCCCGTGACCGGCGCACTGCGCATCACCTGGAAGGGCTCGGTCAGTCAGAACGCGTACTTCAGCATCTATCGCCGCATCGGCGGCACCAGCACCTTCACACTGCTCGATTCGACCGACAACAAGTTCTACGAAGACGAAACCATCCCGGAAAACTCGACGAGCATCGAATATTACGTGCAGGCCCGCCGTGAAGACTTCCGAGTGGATTCGACCAGCCTCATCGTTCGCTTCGGACTCGGCGGCATGAGCGTGAGCGTCGGCACGGCCATCGGGCTGGCTGCCTGACGCGCCACGCAATCAACCCCGTACGCGCAGCGAGCAGTCGAGCGCGGGGAGACACGATTTTGAATGCAAGCACAACGCGGCCCTGCACCTGGGGCCGCGTTGTGCCTTGCGCTGCGAAAGCAGACCGATCTTCAGCGCCGACGACGCAGTGCGAGCAGCCCGCCCGACAGCACGAGCGCCGCGCTCGCCGGGGCGGGCACGATCGGGGCTGCGAGCGAAAAGCCGTTGAACGTGCTCGACTTGATGACCGTCAGCGAGTCGATCGCGACAAGTGACATCAGCGTGACTGTAATCGCCGGATTGAAGAGCGTCACCGTCGAGCCGTCGATGAGGTATTCTCCGGTCACCGCATTGAACGACCAGCCGGGCATGTCGAGCAGGTCGGGATTGCCGCTGTCGCGACCAAATCCCCAGACATATTGAGGCACACTGAGCCACGGCGTCGTGATCGCTGCGCCGCCGGCATCGGTTGCCAGCAACCGGAACGTCTCGCCCCCGCCCGAGCCGCCATCGACATCGCCGAAGTTGAAGAAGGTGCCCGCCGGGAGGTTGCCGGCGTTGAGCCCGCCGAACAGGTAACGCGTTACGCCCGCGTTGGTGTTGTTGGGCACAGGACCGAAGGCGCTGAACGTGCCCTGCCAGCCCCAGAGTACCGGAGCCGACCAGGTTCCCGTGAAGGATGTGGGGTGCACGACGCCGCCGATCGTGTGCACGACGCCCGGCTGAGGGACCTGAATCGGCGTCGAGAGCGGCATGTGGGTGCCGGCACCGGTCAGCGGCTGGGCCGAAGCCGAGAACGACGCGGCAGCGAGCACGATGGTGACAATCGATGAAATCTGCATGAAAGGCTCCTTTGGTCTGCGGTGTGCGAAATGCGAGATGCCCGGCCCATAGTGGCCCAGCACCCGGCTTCTGCACGAAGAGGCGGAATCTCTCAGGTCATGTAAAAGTTTTTTTTCGCTGCTGGCGGCAGTCCTCAAGGCATGAGGCCGGATGCGCGATGATGGCCCTGCGCGATGAATAGAGCGTGATGGAGCATTCATGAGTGCCGGTGGACGCGGGATGGTCGCGTCTTCAGCGCTCCATCATGAGTGCAGCGAGCGAGCCGCCTGTTGCACAAACCCGTTTTTCAGGCAGATTCCGCCGGTCAGGTTCGGGGCGTCAGCCTCAATCTGCCAGAAGTTGGTGCGCAACGATGCAACTGGCTTGTGCCCGTTTCACAAATCCTGTAGACTTCCCATCTTACCGGCGGCGGGCATGCCCGCCGCAGAGCCGGGGAATTCGTCACACAGCTCGAACAGGGGAACCAGAAGCATGAAGTTTGTTACCGCAATCGCGCTCGCGAGCGCCTGTACTACAGCCCTATGTTCCAACACCGCTGCCGCACAAGCGGCCCCGGTTGAAAATCCGATCAGGCATGGGTTCGATCGCTCCATCTTCATCGCACACCAGGGGCGAAAGACCGAAGAGAACATGGAGATGTAC
This sequence comes from Phycisphaeraceae bacterium, assembly GCA_019636795.1. NCBI lineage: Bacteria > Pseudomonadati > Planctomycetota > Phycisphaerae > Phycisphaerales > Phycisphaeraceae > Phycisphaeraceae bacterium. The sequence goes on along the minus strand of JAHBWW010000004.1, from coordinate 357,650 downwards.
GGCGTGGTCCGCACCGACAGCTTTCTCTTCGGCGGAAGCGTGTATGTCGCCGGCACTCCCTCGAACAATGTCTACAACCTGGACACATTCCTCACCAGAACAGAGGAAATCCTGACCTGGCGCATGAACAACCAAATCGCCGAGCGCTTTCCCAATCACTACCAGCAAGCCGTCGATCCCCGAAGCGGGCTCACCTATTTCTTCGTTCCTGCCGAACGATTCAATGGCCTGGTCATCATGGATATCGAAGGCGAGAACCTCGTTGTCCACCCCGACAAGCTCCTCAATCACTACCTCCATACCAATTGGAACGGCCTGACCGGGCACGCGCTGGTCAATCGCATGATGGAGCAGTACGGGCTGTGCGCCATGGTCACCAAGCGAGCACTGCCCGGAGCAAGCGTTGGTCTCTTCGGGATCGTCACCAGCAGACGCAACGGCACTTCCAGCGAGGAATACGTCCGCAAGGTCAACTTCTTCAAGCAGAAGGCTGCGGCTCCCGAGAACTGGCTGCGCGATGTTGATTATCTCTGCCCCACCATGTGGTCGGCCTGGGCACCGATGGACGAGATCGTCAGTTGCCAGGCTTCGGGAAACACCATTCGCGACTGCGCGGCACGATATTACGGCGCGATCGACGTCGCCATCGGGGCGTTCACCAGAGGCCCGCTCATTGACTACACCGGATGCAACGGCAACCCCGCGGATCCATACTCGGGCTGTGCCAATGTCACGCCCAACCTGTGGCTGGACCCGGACCCCGTGCGCGATGTCACGGGCCGCGCCTTCAAGATCTGTCTGCTGCTCACGGTACAGGTCCGCAATCAGGCGTCCTGCGCGCACGAGCGATTTCTGGTCGAGCCGGATGTCGATCCGGGGCTTCACTCGACGCTGCGGGTCTTCACCGCGTATCTCAATGACCTCGTCTTTGTCCAGAACTCATACCTGGTCGACTGCTACGCGTTCTGGACACCCGGCGATATCCCCTTCGGGCCAACCCGGCTCACCATGAACGCGCTCCCGTTCCCGCTGCTGGGCGACTATACCGGCGATGGTCGCGTCGACGCCGCCGATGACCTCGTCTTTCAACAGAGCTTTGAAGTTCGTCATCCGCGCGCCGACCTCAACGCCGATGGCGTGGTGGATCGCATCGACCGCATGATCATGGATATCCAGATGAACAACAACCGGCCTTGAGAGCATGAGAGGGCGGAGCAGACGAATGACAAAGGCCGCCCCACCACTGGAGCGGCCTTGCCGTGTTGATCTCGTTGCGACTGAGCAGGTGCCGTGCACTCAATACCGATAGTGCGCCGGCTTGTACGGCCCATCGACCGGGACGCCGATGTAGTCAGCCTGATCCTTGCGCAGTTTTGTGAGTTTCACGCCCAGCTTTTCGAGGTGCAGGCGTGCGACTTCCTCGTCAAGTTTCTTGGGCAGCATGTAGACCTTGTTCTCGTACTTGTCCTGATGCTGGTGCAGTTCCATCTGCGCAATGACCTGATTCGTGAAACTCGCACTCATCACGAAGCTCGGGTGCCCCGTCGCACAGCCGAGGTTGAGCAGACGCCCCTCGGCCAGGATCAGGATGCTCTTGTTCTGGGCTTTGAACAGGAACTCGTCGTACTGCTCCTTGATGTTGATACGCTCGACGCCGGCGTCCTTCATCAGTTTTTCCATCTGCACCTCGTTGTCGAAGTGGCCGATGTTGCCGATGATGGCCTTGTTCTTCATCTTGCGCATGTGATCGAGCGTGATGATGTCCTTGTTGCCCGTGGTCGTGATGAAGATATCGGCTGTCTCGACGACATCCTCGAGCGTGAGCACCTGATAGCCCTCCATCGCGGCCTGGAGCGCACAGATCGGATCGATCTCGGTCACGATCACGCGGCAGCCCTGACCCTTGAGCGCCTGGCAGCAGCCCTTACCCACATCGCCATAGCCGCACACCACCGCGACCTTGCCCGAAAGCATGACGTCGGTCGCGCGGTTGAGCCCGTCGAGCAGCGAGTGGCGACAGCCGTAGATGTTGTCAAACTTGCTCTTGGTCACGCTGTCATTGACATTGATCGCGGGGAATGGCAGGAGGCCCTGCTCGGCGAACTGATAGAGACGGTGGACGCCGGTGGTGGTTTCTTCGGATACGCCGCGAATCGCGCTTGCAACTCTGGTCCAACAGCCGGGGCGTTCCTTTTCCTGCTCGATCAGTTCGCGGAGGAACGCGCCGAACTCTTCGGGATGCTCGTGCGGGTTAAACGCGGGAATGGAGCCGTTTTTCTCATACTCCATACCCTTGAGCACCATCATCGTCGCATCGCCGCCGTCGTCGAGGATCAGGTTCGGCCCGCCACCATCGGGCCAGTTGAGAATCTGCCGCGTACACCACCAGTATTCGTCGAGCGTTTCGCCCTTCCATGCGAAGACGGGGACGCCCGCGGGCTTGTCGATCGTGCCGTTGGGCCCGATGACCACAGCTGCGGCTGCCGAATCCTGAGTGCTGAAGATGTTGCAGCTGGCCCAGCGCACGTCGGCGCCAAGGGCGGTGAGCGTTTCGATCAGAACGGCCGTCTGCACCGTCATGTGCAGGCTGCCGGCGATGCGAGCACCCTTGAGGGGCTTGCTCGCGCTGTAGCGCTCGCGCAGCGCCATCAGGCCCGGCATCTCGTGCTCGGCCAGCCGCAGTTCCTTGCGGCCCAGGACCGAGAGTTTCAGATCGCGCACTTTGTATTGCATCGTTCCTGTGGCCGTTCTGGCCGTGTCGGGCGTGGTCATCATCGATGTCATGGTGGTCTCCGTGTTGAGTGATTAGGTTGCGTTCCGTCTGTTCATTCATCGAGAACGCGTGTTCCCGTTGTTGTGCTGTGTCTTTTCGTGTCTTCAGATCCATGCTGCAAGGGCGAAGAGACCGGGGCCGTTGCCGTCGTTGGTGCGTGACAGCGGCCGCGTACGTACCGACTTGAACCCCGCTTCCTGAAAAACCTGCGCGAGCAATGCCGGATCGAAGCCCTGATGCCGATGGCCCATGCGATGACGAAACTCCGATCGCTCGTGCTCGTACATGTCGACGATGAGCACTCCCCCACCGCTGCGACTGCTCCGCAGCACGCGCCGGAGTTCCTTGGCCGCAGCCGCGAGATCTTCGACATGATGCAGGACGAGCAGGCAGACCGCGGCGTCTATCTCGCCCGATTCGAGCGGCAACGCCTCGGCCGAACCGAGCCGGAACTCGACAGTGCCCTCTTCGCCGATGCGCCGCCTTGCCGCCTCGAGCATCGGCGCGGACTGATCGACCGCGATGACGCGCTGGGCGATTGGTGCCAGCACAGCGGCCGCGTTGCCGGTGCCACACCCGACATCCACGATGACCCAATCGGGGCGAATCAGTCCGAGCAAGGCTTCCTCTGTCAACTGATCACCAAACAACTCGCGCCGCAGCGCATCCCACTCGCCAGCGACGCGCCCAAAAAACGAAAGACTGTCAGTCTGACGCTCGGCTAGCACAGATTCGAGCCTGCGACTGTCCTCGGCCAGTTCGCCGCGATCGTCAATCTGCGTGCTCAGAACAGTCCACAACTCCCGATCGGCCTCGGGCAATTCGCCGGGCACAACTCGATAGTAAGTCGCAGTGCGTTCGGTCCGACTCAGCACCCAGCCGGCGTCGGACAGCAGTTTCAGATGCCGACTCACGGTACTCTGGGGGGCTTGCAGCACGCGCGCCAGTTCGCCCACACTGAGTTCCTCGCGTTCGAGAACCCGCAAGGCCCGCAGGCGGGCAGGCTCACACAGGATCGTCAGCCGATCAATGACGGGGGCCAAGACGGCACCGGGCTTCATGGGACATGCCTCATTCGGATTGCGTTCGTAGTATCCATCCGTCAATCCGGATAGACAGTACAACGCTCCGCGGCCCGAGTCAAGCCGTCCCTCGATCACGACCATGCCGTCAGTTTGAGATTGCCGGAGCAACGGCAAACCCTGGCCCGGGTACCTGACCCATCGCGCGGAGCCGATCCCCTGCTTCGGCATCGGCGGGATCGAACCAAAGTACGGTTCGCCAGGCGGCGATGGCTTCGGGCTTGAGTTCACGCGACTCGTAGAACCGCGCAATACGACGATGAGGTTCGGGCGAAGTTGCCCCGTCGAGTTTGACCGCAACGGCCAGGGCCTGCCGCGCGTCATCGGGGAGACCTGCCATCAACGAGAGGTCCGCCAGCGCGAAGAACCCCTCACTGGTGGGCATCTGATCGAGGAACTGCCGCATGAAGTCAAGGCCTTGCCCCGGTCGATCGTTGCGCACCATTGCCTCAGCGAGCAGGGCAGCGTTGTAGGTGTTCAGAGGCTCGACGTCGTACACCGCCCGCAGATGAGGCTCGGCTTCGCCCGGGCGGTTCAGTTTCAGCAGCGTTTCGCCCACTCTCGAGCGCACAAGCGTGGAGCCTGGCTTGCGATCGAGATATTCCTGATAGTCGGCCAGGGCCGCGGCGTAATGACCGTATGCAAAGTGAGCATTCGCATCGCCCCGGACATCCGCGAGCGAGCGGCGATACGTCGACTGGCAACCCATGAGCTGGGCGATGAACATACCAAGGGTCACTGCCAGAATCAGGCTGAGATTCTTCATGAAAAGTCTCCATCGGGGTCGTCATTGACCACGCGATCATCGTACACCCGTTTGTATCGTCCAGTTGGCACTACGATGCACCATGTCCGAGTTCGTGCTGCTCTGTCACACTCTGCCCGACGGCACCTGGCACCACGACTGGCTGATCGAGCAGCTGGACCCCGCGGAGATGGCGCGACCCCTGCTTTCGTTCCGTACAGCGGGCAGACCCGATCTTGGGGAAGACTTCGAGGCCGAGCGGGCCCCCGACCACCGCATTGAATATCTCAGATTCGAGGGCGAACTGTCCGGGGGACGAGGGACGGTGCGCCAGATCGCCGGAGGTCGGGCCGAAATTCGGTCCATGACCGGAGACATGCTCGCGGTGGACCTGTTCGTAGGGGGGAGACGCTTTTGCTTTGCTGGAAGGGTTTTCGAAGGCAATCGATGGAAATTTGCCTGTGCTATCCACAACCCGGGGGGTTAAGGCTTGCGTTGTGGGCTAATTCTGGTACCCTGACCGATATCAAGAGGGAGCGTGCCGCCCGTTCTGGGCAGTGTGTTCTCGAGATGCGTGATTCACGCGCTATAGGAGATCGGCCATGACACGCCCCCTGTTCGAACTGCAACGACCGGACTCCGGCAGCGGCGGACTTCGCCCGCATGAAGATCCGACCCCTATTCCATCTATACCCGTTTCCGGATTGGGCGGGGGGGGAGATCGAGCAGTATCACCCGCCGCCGGCTCGGCTGGAGGATCCTCGAAGATCCAGGCGTTCGAGCAGAAACTCGGTTCGCGACACTCTGAGAACTGGAACCGCACACCCAACACGACCGGTACCGGCGCGATTCACGTCAAGAGTTTTCACAGCAAACTCACCGGCGATTCGCTCTCGTTTCTCGATGCTCAAATCAACGAGTGGCTGGACGCCCACCCCGAATACGAAGTCAAGATGGTGACCACGTCGGTCGGGGAGTGGACCGGCAAACTCAAGGAACCGAATCTGATCGTCAATGTGTGGGTTTGATTCACCCGCCTGCGTCACGCACTGCGTCCTGAACCATGCGAATCGCAAGGGCGACAGGCGGTCGGTGCGCATCGGGCTGGGCGATGCTCATTGCCCTTCGGCATCGTTCGATCTGCTTCTGACAGGACTGGCCCTGCTTGAGCACCTGAATGTCTGCCAGATTGTCGTAGACATCGGCAAGTTTGATGAGCCGTGATTGCCAAGGCCCCTGGGCCAGACGGCGGTCGTAGTCTGCCTCGCGCTCGGGTTCGGGCAAGAGCATGTTCTTGGACATCGCGACAACACACGCCGCCACCTTCGCGCCGAACTGCTCGTTGATATCGTCGTAATCGACGGTAGTGTCTTCGATCGTGTCGTGGAGCAAGGCTGCGGTAAGCGCGGTGAGATCATCGCATTCGAAGACGTGGCGGAGAGTGAGAGCCACGCGAAAGACATGGGCGACGTACGGAGTTTTCCCGTCCTTGCGCGTGTGGTGACGATGAGCATCGGCTGCAAAGTTCACCGCGCGCTGCCAGGCTGAATTCGGATTCATACCTCACTCCTTGAGATCAGGAAGCCTGACTCGAACCGGGCTCAGGTCGTCGCACGAATGGCATCTTCGGCACTTTCGATGACGAACTTGCACTTCTCGGGGTTGCCGCCGTGCTCGTCAAACAGCACCAGCTCGTTCTCGCCTTCGGCCAGATCGCTCGCTGCGAGAACGACCGTATCGGTCGGCGGCACTGGCGTGCCATTGGCCAAGGCTACAAAGTAGCGGCAGACATGCTTGCCATTGAGAAACACCTGGCCCTTGGTCATGCCGGTGAGATGAAGCGTAATCGCATCGCCAGTGGACGGGGCTTCGAATGTTGTCTTCCACCACGTCGGAATCGGCGCACGGTTCGCGCTGGACTTGCCGACTGGCGCAAACATCGAATCCATCGGCTTTTCCCACTTTGCGAATGCCCAAGTGCTCTTGGCGGTAATCTCGGCATCGCCTTCCCATACAGTCAGGACCACGCCGAGTTTCTCGGCAACGGCATTGACTTGTGCTGTGGCGACATCTTCGTCACCAAACTCGTGCACCATCGCGAACTCGATGGCATTGTTGCCACGTTTGAGTGTTTCGCCATCGAGCACAATCGAGGCGTGCTCGCCGGCTTCGAGGTAGCGGACCGGCTGATCGTTGAGAATGAGCAGCCCCCGCGTCGGTGAACCCGCGACCGAAACAAACAATGGTGACTTGCGCCGATGGGCAATCGTCCATGACACACGCGACGGATGCGTCTGGTCATCATCACGCACGCCAAAGAGAGGCGACTTGAAGGTCAGCGGACTGAGTGGTGTGCCTTCGACAATCCGCGGCTTGCCGATCTTGACTTGGGTTACTTCCCACAGTTGATCGCAGAGCCCTTTCTTGCCCTCATTACAGTTCGAACCTTCGCTGACATACCCCATGTTGTCAGCAAGAAGTACGATGGTGTGCTCACCTTTCTTGAAGGACACGCCGAGGTGTTCTGTCGCGCCGGGACCTCGACCCATCACCCCAACGGGCACGCCATCGAGAAACACCTGAAAACGATCGCCACTGGTCGGGGCAGCGATGGTGCACTTCTTCGCAGCGCCGACTTTCTCGGTCGCGCGGTACCACCCATAGCCCTGCGGCGAACCAAGTTGGCTCAGCGGAGCAGGCGACGGGATGGTTGCGAATCGCGGATTCGTTCCGGCGGCGTGTTCGATCGTGTCGGCTGCTTCCCACACCCCGCGCGTAATTTTCGTTGTCTTGGACTTGCTTCGTGGCGTCAGGGTTTGTGTGCTCACTTCGCCCTTGGAAGAGATGCGGGTGCATCGACCTGTGCCAAATGGCTTACCCGATGCGTCAATCCCGGTGACGCCGACGTAGACCGCTTCGGTCCCGATGAATGTTTCCTCGATCTGCTGATCGCTGCACACCACGACGGTGATGCCTTCGTGCACCAGAATCGTGGGAGTTTTGGCTGAGGGTACATCAACTTCGAGTGGCGAACCATTGATCGCGATTCGACCGACCGTGCCTGGGCCACCGAACACAACGATCGTCTGCCCGCAGACTCCGAGGACGCAGAGGCTGGAGTAGGTCAGAGTGCTTCGACCGCTGATGTGCGCGTCGAACAGGCACCAGTGAACCAGTTTTCCTCCGAGATCGACCGGCAGGTACGACCCATCGGCGAGCATGAGATTGACGCTGCCGCGAGTCTTGGCGTTCGAATGTGCATTAGCCGAGAAGATGAATGCGACAGAACCCTGCGAACCCGTGCGATGGACGACGGTGGGCCCGAAGTCGGCGCGTCCGGCTTTGGATTCTCCGGGTCGAATCGGATCGAGCACGACAGAGTGATTCTGCGGATCGAGGTGTGCGAAGACTTTGCCGAATGTCGAAGCAAACGTCGAGATCGTGCGGACATGATGGAAACGGGCGGTGGGCCTGCCGAGTACATCGATGGGTGCCTGAAGTTCGTTCACCGGGCCGAGAAACGGCGATTCGGCATGCAGCATTTGTCCGCCCCAGAATCCTGGAGTCTGACCGGCTGCGAACGGAATGAAATTGTACTGCCCCCCGCCCGCAAGAATTTCGGCCAGGCTGCGTTGAATGACCTGCGGATCCATGGGCTCGGGCTCAGGCAAGCCGAGTCGGGCCGGTGTCTTGGGGCCGAAGTCGATGACCATGCGAGGCTGGTCCGGGAGTACCGTACCCAGTTGGCGCATGATCGAAAGCATGTCGCGTTCGCCGACCCAGCAATCGATTTCGCTCTCGACACCTTGCCAGAGGTTGTTGGCGTTGATCATCGGGACCGTGAAGCCGGACTCACGGAGATAGCGGTTGAGTTCGCCGAGGTAGGTTGTGCCCATGTCCTTGTGGCTGCAGGTCCATTGGGTTTCGACCTGAATCAGCAGGATCGGCCCCCCGCGACCGGAGGACGTCACCTGCAGGGTGCGAAGTTGGCCGGAAAGGGCTGAAATGTATCGGCTGCACGATTCGTGGAAGGGCTGGTTTGGCGCTCGCAGTTTGACGCCATCCTTGGCCAGAATCCACGAAGGGATGCCGCCGAGATCCCACCCATCGCCGATGTAGGGTCCGGGACGCAGAATGCACCACATGCCGGCTTCGGCCACGAGTTCGACAAAGTGGCGGATGTCGTTATTGTCGGTGAAGTCGAACTGCCCCGGCCTGGGCTCGATGCGGCACCACGGGATTGGCACCTCGATGGTGTTGAACCCGGCAAGGCGAGCAGCATGGATGCGATCCTTCCATTGCGCTCGCGGGATACGAAACATCGAGAGACTCGCGCTGATGATCCAGATCCGGCGACCATCGATCATGAAACTGCGCCCGTCGTACGTGATTGATCCCATGCTGCGTTGCTCCAAGGCCGAAGATCTCACGCGCCGTCGCTCGCCCGCGGAGCGTTGCCAGTGCGTGAAGAAAGGGATGAACACACCCTATACAGGGGATTCATATTGCCATCTCGGCGTGGACTTGGATGGTAGGAGGGCATTCGCCGTTCGGCAACCGGCGCTACAGTGGCAATCGTCCTCAACCATGTTTGGAGCCCTATGCGCATAGCCTTTGTGACGCGAGTTTTTTTTCTGGTCTTCGTCGGGTTTGCATGCGCCGGGTGTGGCGATTCGCTCACAAAGATCGATGCCCGCACCGATGCCCTCCTCCGCGAGCGAGCCGAACTGATGGGCGAAGATTCTGTCCGACCCCGAACGGAATACTCCCCTCGGCAGAGGCTTTCGCGGTCCGATCCGGCCTACGGCACGCCGAATACGACCAACCCCGGGTCCTCCAGGCTCACATTCACGGTTGCTGACGAGACCCGGGACATTGAAGCCCAACTCGCTTTGTACGCGACCGAGCAGACTGGCGATGACGCTGAAGAACTAACACTGATTGAGGCATTTCGCATCACGCAGACGTATTCGCGTGAGTTTCGCCGGGCAGAGGAAGACTACATCCTGGCAGCCATCCGCCTGCTGATTGAGCAGCATCGCTGGGGACCAAGATTCTTTGCTGACACTTCAACGTCTATCTCGGGTGCGGGCGATGATGGAAACTTTCAGCACGCACTTGGCATCGTGAACTCGCTACGAGCGACACAGCGTCTGCCCTATGGTGGGGAAGTCGAGGCGCGTCTGGTCTGGAATGCCACCGAACAACTTCGGCGGACTGCTTCGGGTCGTTATCGCCAGAGCACCGATCTCGTTCTGTCTGGCAACATTCCGTTGCTCCGAGGCGCGGGGATGGCAGCGAGAGAAGACCTGATTCAACGCGAGCGCGATCTCGTGTACGCCGCCCGTTCATTCGAACGCTTCAGGCGCGAGCTGCTTGTGGACATTGCCAGCGATTACTTCAACCTGATTGCGCAAATGAAGCGCATCCGCAACCAGGAAATGCAACTGCAGGGGTTGATCGGGCTGGAGACTCAGACTGCTGCGCTGGTTGATGCCGGACGCCGGCGCGAGTTTCAGAAGCAACTCACGCGGAACGAAGTGCTCAATGCCAAGTCGGATCTGGCCAACTTTCAGGAGACGTATCGGTTGCAACTTGATCGTTTCAAGACTCGCATCGGTGTCAAACTTGACGACTCGATTCGGATCGTGGATCTGATGTTGTCGCTGGTTGAGCCGCAAGCGACACTTGAAGCCGCGACCAACGCGGGACTGACATACCGGCTGGATCTTCAGAATCAGCGGGATCAGTTGGCCGACTCCAGACGGCAGGTTGAGGTGGTGCGGAATCAGTTGCTGCCGGATCTGAGCCTCTCCGGGCGCATCCTGATCCCGACGGATCCGGCTGATCGGGAGGGCGGTTTCGGGCTTGATCCCAACGAACTCGACTACCTGGCTCAGATGACACTGGCGCTCCCGGTCGATCGCGAGATCGAAAGGCTGAACCTGCGAAGTTCGATCATTTCACTCGAGCGCGCTCAGCGCGCGTACGAGCAATCGCGCGACAATGTCACGATCGAATCGCGTGCGGCGCTGCGAGCGGTGGACCTTGCGAGATTCCGCCTCGATCTTGCTGAGCAGCAGGTCGACATCAACGAGTTGCGACTCGAGGAGCAGCGAGCGCGAGCTGAAGAAGTGGACCCGCAGTCTGTCGTCGATACGCAAGAGCAGCTCAACAATGCTCGCAACGCGCGCGATCAGGCTCGCTCGGATCTTCAGATCGCGATCCTGCGGTATCTACTCCAGACAGGGCAATTGCGTGTTGGGCGCGATGGGTGGCTCGAACCCCCCGAGGGCATGCCTGAAGTGGTCGAAGTCATGATTATTGACGACACTTCGAGTTCGCCGGACTATCCTGTCGAGCCCAATCCAGACCCGACTATGAACGATGGAGACTGAGTCATGAACATAAAAGTATTGCTGGCAAGCACGCTCTTGTTCAGTGTGATGCTGACGGGTGGCTGCAACTCCCAAGGCACATCAACTCCCGACAAGAAGCAGGAACAAACCCAGGCGAAGCCCGAGCCCGCCGCTGCGCCGTCTTACCCGATCAAGGAGAACGCTGTGTACGTAAAACTGACCACAAGCATGGGCACGATGGTGCTCGAGCTTGACGCTGAAAAAGCCCCCATTTCGACTGAGAACTTTCTCTCGTATGTCGACGCCGGCAGCTACGACGGCACGATCTTCCACCGCGTGATCGAAGGGTTCATGATTCAGGGCGGTGGCTTCGAGCCAGATATGCGGCAACGCCCCACGCAGGACCAGATTGCCAACGAATGGCAGAACGGCCTGAAGAATATGAAGTACACAATTGCGATGGCCCGACTCGGCAACCGCCCAGACTCCGCCACATCGCAGTTCTTCATCAATGTTTCGGACAACTCGTTCCTCGATCAGCCTCGCGACGGCGCGGGGTACGCTGTGTTCGGCAAAGTTGTCGAGGGCCGGGATGTGGTCGATTCCATCGGTGGCGTCGCTACTGGAAATCGCGGCGGCCACGGTGACGTTCCCCTGACACCTGTGGTCATTCTCAAGGCTGAGAAGGTCAAGACAGGCGGGTAACGCATCCACACTCGGCGTTTGGCGCCATGATCGATTTTGACGCCCCAGTTCAACGCCCTGTACACCCGGCGTCACTTCCGATCGAAGAGTTGTTGCGCGCGTGTTCGATTACGACGCGCCGTTCCGGAGGCCCGGGCGGGCAACGTCGCAACAAGGTCGAAACCGCGATCGAACTTCTTCACACCCCCACCGGCATCGCAGCCGCAGCAAGCGAGCGCCGTAGCGTGAATGAGAATCGCCCGGTGGCTGTGCGCCGATTGCGCCTCGCACTGGCGACCGAGATTCGTATGGCGGTGCCTTCGGGGGAGATTCGATCCGACCTGTGGCGGGCACGGTGCCGCAATGGACGCATTGTCTGCAATCCATTGCACTGGGATTACCCGAGTCTGCTCGCTGAGGCTCTGGATGTCCTCGAAGCCTGCGGCTATGACTCGGCCAAGGCAGCGATCCGTCTCGAATGTACGACCTCGCAGCTGCACAAGCTGATCCAGAATCAACCACCCGCCTGGGCCAAGTTGAATCAGGAGCGAGTTCGGCACGGTATGCATTCGCTCAAATAGCCCCGTACACTGTCCGATCAGAATCGCGATGATGGAAATCCGCTTGCATGAGATCGAGTCAGTGGAGATGATTGAAAGAACCGATCGATGAGCGCATCTCTATGCTCTAGGTGCAGGCGTTATGAACGAGCGTGAGGCCCGAATGCCGGGCTTTGAATCATTTGAGGGAGAATCGGATGAAGCAGTTGCGATTTCGTGTGTTGGCGTGTGCGGCGATTGTTGCGGCTTGCGGAACGGCAGCATCGGCTCAGGACTTCCCGCCGTTCGACAAGGTGAGTGAGGGCCACGACAAGGTCGTCTCGACCATCGACGGTGCGGGGTCGATGTACACGGTGTATCACCGCGTCAAGGATGGGCAGTTGCTGGCGGAACTGCCGCGCAACTTCGAGTCGCAGCGATTCTTTGTTGTCGCGACCGTGGCGGGTGGCGACCCGCAAATGGGCGTCTACTCGGTCTGGCACAATCGGGTGAGCAATCCGACGAAATATGTGTATTGGAAGCGCTACGGCCGCGAACTCGCCCTGATCGAACCGAATCTGGACTATCGCGCTTCGGGCGATCGGCAGTCGCAGGTCGCAACGCAGCGTGTGAATACAGATCGCGTGCTGCTGAGCGTTCCGATTGTGACGATGGGCCCTGGTGGCGGGCCGGTGATCGACCTGGATAACCTGCTGCTGAATCAATCGAGCACGTTTTTCGGAGGGTTCACGCGTGGCGCGAGGCTGAACCTTGCTGAGGTCAAGAGCGTCAAGGCATTCCCGAACAATCTGGAACTGACCTTCGAGATGCCCAAAGCCGACGGACAGTTGGCGCAGATCCACTACTCGATCGGCATGCCTCGGAAGGACGCGAGCTATAAGCCTCGCGAGGCCGATCGTCGTGTGGGATTTTTCTATGTCTCGCACACCGATCGCAGTCGCAACGATGGGGAATCGCAGACCAAACGATACATCACCCGGTGGAACGTCGAGAAGGCGGACCCGAAGCTGTCGATGAGTCCGCCGAAGCAGCCGATTGTGTACTACATCGAACACACGACACCGGTGCGGTATCGCCGTTGGGTGCGCGATGGCATTCTGGCGTGGAACAAGGCGTTCGAGCAAGCCGGGATTCTGGGCGCGATCGAGGTGTACCAGCAGGACGCTGAGAGCGGCGCGCACATGGACAAGGATCCGGAAGATCTGCGGTACAGTTTCGTGCGATGGACGAACTCACACATGGGGTTCGCGATTGGTCCGAGCCATGCGCACCCCGAGACGGGTCAGATTTTCGAAGCCGACATCGTGATGGACGAAGCATTCCTGTCCGGCTGGGCTAAGGCGCATAAGTCGTCGCTGCTCGCCTCGGCTGCGATGCTCAATATGCTGCCTGAGACAGTGGACTGGCTGGCTGAGAATCCGCAGTGGGATCCTCGCTACCTGATCGCCGATCCGGAAGATCGTCCCGCGGTGCTTGCATACATGAGCAAGGTTCGCGAAGGAACAGCAGACCCGGAGCTTGCGCCGCCGACCATGCTTCCGGGCGTGTGGCGGGATCCGCGCGACCCGCAGTTTGCCGGCATGTGCATGAGTTCGCCGATGATGGCGACCAACGTCGAGATGATGAGGCTGGCCATCAATACCGGACTGGTCGAACTCAAGGCCGATGAGAAGGAAAGCGTGCTCGATGGACTTCCCGAGTCGTTCATCGGGCCTCTGCTGCGCGATGTGATCATGCATGAAGTTGGGCACACGATGGGGCTGATGCACAACTGGAAGGGTTCGAGCGTGTATCAGTTTTCGGAAATGAACTCAGCGGAGTTCAAGGGCACCAAGCCGATTCTGACAAGCGTGATGGACTATGCTCCGACGAATGTCACGGTTGAGAGCGATGGTTTGATTCAGGGTGACTACTCTGCGATCGACATCGGACCATACGACCACTGGGCCATTGCGTGGGGATACTCCGACAAGCCCGACGAAGTGATGAAGCAATGCGCTCATCCTGAGCATGCGTTCCAGTCCGACGAAGGTTCTTCGGGCCCTGACCCGCACTCGAAGGTGTGGGATCTGGGCGAGAACTCGCTGGATTTCGCGGATTCCGAGATGCGGTTCGTTCACAAGGTGCGGTCCGAGTTGCTCGACAAGATGGTTGAGGACGGGCAGTCGTGGGTTAAGGCTCGCGAAGGATTCAACGCGTTGCTTCAGAAGCAGCTCAGCGCGATGAGCGTAGCGTCAAGCTGGATTGGCGGCGTGCACTTCAACCGCAATCACAAGGGCGACGAAGGGGCTGCCGACCCTGTGCGACCGGTGGATGTCGAACGCCAACGGCGAGCGCTGCGGTTTATCACCGAAAATGCCTTCATGGACAAGTCCTTCGGCCTGACCCCGGAGATTCTCAGCAAACTCGGTGCTCTTCAATGGTTCGATGGCCCAGGCAGCGATCGACGCGCTGACGTGCCTGTGCACGACATGGTGCTCGGTGTGCAAGGCTCCGCAATGACCATGATCCTCAATCCATCGACGCTCGGACGCGTTCTCGATAACGAGATGCGTACGCCGACCGGGCAAGACGCTCTCACAGTCCCCGAAGTCTTTGCGGAGGTGCGCGGACACGTGTGGAAGAGCCTCAAGCCTGGAGGTGGCAACGGCGAGGCACGTACTTCCTACACCGCACGCGATCCGATGATCACGAGTCTGCAACGGAACCTCCAGAGGGCGCACCTCGACCGGATGATCGCGCTCTCTACAGGAGCGTCGTGGCCAAACGCCTCGGCCAATGCCGTCACAACGCTCGCGAGGCAGGAACTTCGCGATATCGGCGCGATGATTGACAAGTCGCTGGGCATGAACGGGCTCGACCCCTACAGCCAAGCCCATCTCGCCGACGCACGCGAGCGTATCACGCGTGCGCTCGACGCAGCCTACATCCGGCGCGATTGAGAGACTGAATTGGGACAGAGTTACACGCTGGCGGGTCTGCTCCACATTGGGGCAGACCCGTTTTCATGTTGCGCTCTCTCACACCTCGTCAGTGTGTAATTGCTTCGAACTCAACCTGCGCTCAAAGATTGAACTACGACACGGAACGCGACGCTGCGAGCAGGCCAACATCCTGGAGCAAACTGCGCCATCTGGTTCGGGCGTGCATTGCACCAGGCGTCTGTGCACTAAGCCACCACACACTTGCGATACTCACCGAGAGATCGAGTGCCAGGTCTGCCAGCTGATCGTCACTCAGATCGACATACGGCGTTTCGATGCGGACTTCGGGAACGGTCCGTTCGGACTGGTCCCAAATATCGAGCGATGCCAAACGCGAAACGAGCAGCCCGCGGTCAACAGTCGACGCGATGATGTCCAGATCTGGTTCGGACCCGATGTAGGGAAATTGAACTGACCAGACAACACGCCGACACCCCAGTCGGGCGGCCTCGTGCGCGACCCGGAGCAATGCGGCACTCTGGTCAGAAGCACGCGACGACGCAGTGAGCATGGGGTGTACGACCATTTCAAAGCCATAAATCCCGGCTTGGACAGAAACAGCCTTTCGGCAGGCTTCGACTTCTGTCGGGTCAAGGTGCGATGTCAGGTCGGCAGCCCAGACGAGAGATGGTTCGGTATCGCGCGCGGTGCGGTCACTCTCGGCTGCAAGTGCCACGAGACCCGCAATGGAGCCGTCTATGAGGAGGAGTGTTCTGGACACGAGGTGTCTATCGGTCGCGAAATGGTTTGGGGTTCAAACTGGCTCTCAGGAAACACGAGGAGTGGTCGCAGGGAGTTTTTGCGGTATCGGACGCGCAAGGCAGCCGTTTACTCTGACTAACTCTTGGACGTAAAGCTTTTATCAGTATGGGATTGCGATTACTGTCCTGCACATCGGGAGATGCTGAATTCGACTGAAGTGTTGAATATCCCTCTTTTAGGGTAGACGGTGCCGGATTATTCTGACATAATGCCAGCGACCATCGTACTTTGGAGAAATGTTGCTTTTCTGGGGAGGCACTGTCATGAAGTCGAGTTTTGTCGTTGCGTTCGCTGCCGGGCTTGCTGTCGGAGCCTCAGCCTTGGCTGACTCGGAATGGGCTTCGGCCCAAGTCGGAAACTGGTCGCTGGCGAGCAACTGGGCGCCGATGAATGTCCCGGATCTTGCGACTGAACTTGCCACTATTGCGGTTGGTCCCGGTGCGTATACCGTCACGCTGGACTTGGGCATGCCCGCTGTGACCACGATCCGCGGCCTGGTGTTGAGCCACCCAGAGGCAACACTGAACATGGTTGGTGGGCGCACGCTTTCGATCGCCGGCGGGATCTTTCAGAACGATGGTGCTGTGCGCATGAACTCCAATGGCACTTCATCTGATTCCGTACTCGATTTCGCCAGCACCACTTCGATCGTGGGCTCGGGCACTATTCGTATGCTCGGCGGGGGAGATGACTCGAGAATCATGTCGAGCAATGGTGCGATCGTCACGAATGAATCGACGATTCTCGGGCGAGGCGAGATCCATGCTGCGTTGGTCAATACTGCGAACGGATTGATCGCTGCGGATGTGTCGGGGGGAAATTTGCTTGTCATGCGAACCTATGACAAGGTGAATGCGGGCATCATGCGTGCGCAAAGCGGCGCGGTCCTGACGTTCTTCGGCATCGGCGTCGACAACACTGGCGGGCTCATCGAGGCAGATGCTGCGACGGTGCAGTTCACGGGTACGGGCTCAGTGACGGGTGGTTCGATCGCTGCGATCAATGGCGGAGCAATCCTCCTCCCGCCCAGCACGACGACTTCCTTCACGGACCTTTCGATTGCAGGATCGACCAATCTGCAGGGTGGAGCCGAGGTTCAGTTGCTTGGCACAGGGATCACCAACACGGGGACGATCACGGTTAACAGTAACGGTTCATCAACGGATGCTGTGATTCGAGCGATGAACAGTGTCCAGATCAGCGGCGGTGGCTCAATCGTTCTCCAGGGCGCATCCGCTGATAGTCGACTCGAGACCGAGCCTGGTGCGGTGCTCACCATCGGCAGCAATCAGTCGGTCGTCGGACGTGGGCAGATCAATGCTGCGCTTGTCAACAACGGGCTGCTGCATGCGAATGTCGTGAACAACAGCATGGAGTTCCGATCGCAGGACAAGACGAACAACGGCACGATGCGGGCGTCGAGCGGGGGCGTTCTCAATATTCAAGGCATGACTGTCAACAATTCCTCTGGCCAGATGATCGCCGATGGCGGAACCGTGCATTTCCCAAGCGGCACGACGAGCATCATTGGCGGCACGATCTCGACGCTCAATGGAGGCAGTGTGACGATGCTGTCCGGCGCGACGTCGAACTGGACGAACGTATCGCTTTCCGGTTCCATGTTCATGAATGGTGGAGCAGAACTCAATGTGCTCGGAACGGGGCTGACCAACAACGCGAGCATCATCGTCAATAACAACGGATCAGCATCAGACGCAGTGTTGAGGGCCATGGTTTCGGCAACGATCAATGGCACCGGCTCCATCACGTTGCAAGGCTTTGCGGGCGACAGTCGAATTGAAACCGAACCGGGAGCCGTGCTTACCATCGGCAACAATCAGTCCGTCATCGGGCGCGGGCAGATCAATGCTGCGCTCGTCAACAACGGGCTTCTGCATGCGAATTTCAACAGCAACAGCATGGAGTTTCGATCGGAGAACAAGACGAATAACGGCACGATGCGGGCAACCAATGGGGGCACTCTGAATCTTCAGAACATGTCGCTGGACAACACCCTCGGAGCCATTGAACTCGATGGGGGCACACTGCTTTTCCCGACCGGCACGACAAGCATCGTGGGCGGAACTATCGCGGCGACTAATGGTGGGAGCGTCTTGTTTCAATCTGGTGGGACTTCTACCTGGACTGAGGTTGAAGTCTCGGGCGCGGTGAACTTCAACGGCGGCGGAGTGCTCGAACTCGCTGGCGCTGGCACCATCAATAACGCTGAGATTGTTGTTAACAACAATGGGTCTTCCACAGATGCTGTGATCCGGGCTATCAATAGCACGACGATCAGTGGAGTCGGGAGTATCCAACTCCAAGGCAATGCGGATGACAGCCGGATTGAAACCGAACCAGGAGCGTTGCTCACGCTCGGGAGCGGGCAAGCCGTCAGGGGGCGGGGGCAGGTCAACGGCGCGATCATCAATGATGGCTTGATCAGTGCAAACATGCCGGGCGGGATCATGCAGCTGCGCGGACTCGACAAGACAAATCATGCGACCATGCAGGCGACCAACAGCGGCTTTCTCGATCTGCACGGTATTACACTCACTCAGTCATCCACCGGAATCTTGCTCGCTGATGGCGGTGCAGTCCGCTTCCCGTCTGGCACAGCGAGCGTGACAGGAGGCACATTCGCCACAGTCAATGCAGGAGTTGTAAATCTGTTCAGTGGAGCGACAGCCAATCTCTCGGATCTCACGCTTTCTGGTTCCGTCACCCTTAATGGCGGCGCAGACTTGCGAGCCACCGGACCGGGCATCATCAATGACGCACTGATCATGGTCAACAACAACGGTTCGGCGAATGACGCTCACGTCACGATCGAAGACGGTGCAACGATCGGTGGCAGCGGTACTATCTGGCTTCAGGGGTTCACTGCCGATGCGCAGTTGCTCAGCACCGGCACTGGCACCATCGGGCCAGATCAGACCGTCATTGGTCGAGGACAGATTTCGGAAGGCACGATCAACCTCGAAGGTATTCTTGCTCCAGGCCTCGGCGGAGTGGGAACCATGGATCATGCGGCGAATCTGAACCTTATGCCGAGCAGCATCTTCGACCTTGAGATCGCTTCAACTGGATCTCACGATCGCCTGAATGGAACCGGAACGGTTCAGGTGGGTGGGACACTGCGGGTCAGTTTCGTTTCGGGATATACGCCGGTGAAGAATCATGCCTTCACGTTCATCAATGTTGGCGCTGTGTCGGGGAACTTCGACGCGATTGATGCTCCGCCACTGACGGGTGGCCTGGTCTACAGGATCAGTTCGACTCCCACGACGCGCCGGCTGCACATCACCTGCGGCCCGGACCTGAATCTCGATGGCGTGATCGACTTCTTCGATGTTCAGTTCTTCCTTGCCGCATTTTCGGCTCAGGAAAAGATCGGGGACTACAACGGGGATGGAATCTGGGACTTCTTTGACGTACAGGCATTCCTGAATGCTTTCAGTATCGGCTGCCCTTGATTCTGCTCGAAACTGATTCAACGGATCACGAAAAAAGAATTAGACCCAATGTGATCCAGAGTGCGGCTGCGATCATGACAATGGCGGTGTAGCCAACGATGTCTCGTGCCTTGACGCCTGTGATTGCGAGGAGCGGCAAGGCCCAGAAAGGCTGGAGCATGTTGGTGAGTTGGTCGCCATAGGCAATGGCCATGACCATCTTGCCGAGTTGCTCGGGCGCGACGCCAGCGTTGAGTGCTGCTTCGAGTGCTATTGGTCCCTGAATCGCCCATTGCCCACCGCCCGAGGGCACGAAGAGGTTGACCACGCCAGCTGAGACAAAGGTCAGAACAACCAGCCCGCCCTCACTGCTTGCGGACAGCGACGACGTGAGCATGGCGGTCAATCCACTCGACTTCATCAGCACCATGATGCCCGCGTACAGCGGAAACTGAAGGATGATTGCACCACAAGCTCGTGCAGCTTCGTCGATGGCTGCAACATATCGGCTCGGAGTGCCGTGCAAGGCGAGTCCGATGAGCAACATTGACAGATTCACGATGTTGGGGTTGAGACGAGTGATGCCAGACTGGCTCAGATCGGAAGGGAAGTAGAACCGCCACGCCCATGTGCCGATCAGCGCAACAAGCACGAGCGTCATGATGGGCGTGTCTTCGAGTATGCGCGGCAAGAAGGGCTTGTGAATACGGAGCGCAGGTTTTGGAGATGGAATCTCAGACTGCGGTGCGAGATTCAACCCTTGCTTCGGACTCAGTGCACCCAACAGCAGAGGCATCAGAACGACCAAGCCCCCGGTCACGAAGAGATTCATCGGGCTGAGAATGGTCTCATTGAGCGCGAGTGGCAGAACGCGCGATTGCGAGCCGAAAACTTCTGTGATGTCGGACGCGGTGGTCATCTTGAGCGGTGCCGAGCCTGAGAATCCACCATGCCAGACGAGCATGCCGAGATATCCAGCGGCAGCGAGGAGGGGCATGTGTACCGCAACGCCGCGATTGCGCAAGGCACTCCCGACTTGATTGGCCAGTACCGCTCCCGCGATGAGTCCAAGACCCCAGTTGAGTACGCCGAGTATCGCCGAGGTGAACGCTACGAGTACAACGGCTTGCCCACCGGTACGAGGCACGCGTGCAGCTCTCCGAATGATCGCTGCGACAGGAGGGCTGCTGGCAACCGCATGCCCGGTGACGAGTACAAGGCACATCTGCATGCCAAAGGCAAGCAATGACCACACACCGTCCGCCCAGATATCGACGAGATCGAGCGCGCCGAGAGGTGATGCGGGGAGAGTCAGTGCGAGAATGAACGTCGTTGCGGTGAGGAGAATCGCGAGCACGAACGGATCTGGAGCTGTTCGCTGAAAGAACCCACTGAGGCGCAAGCCGAGCGCAGCGATCACGGATGCAACCTCCGCAATGCCGCCAATCGTTTGGCCGCTTCTTGGAGTGTGGCCTGTGTCTTGCAGAACGCGAATCGGACGAGTGTTTTACCGCCAGCACCATCGCGATAAAATGCACTGGGTGGAATAGCTGCCACACCAATATCTCGCGTCAGAAATCGGCACAATGCGACATCGTCCTCGAGGCCCAGTCGAGTGCTCAGCCTCGAATGGTCAGCGATGATGAAGTAGGTCCCTTCGGGAGCAATCGGATCGAAGCCGACATCAGCAAGTACGTTAAGCATGAAACTACGAGCCGTTGTGTATTGCGCCCGCAGCATTTCGATGTACGCTCGCTCATGTCGCAACGCATGTGCGGCTCCGTGCTGAAGAGGCGTTGATACTGCATAGGCCAGGAACTGATGCGCCGAACGCAGCGCCCGGGTCAGGTCCTCGGGTCCAATCGCCCATCCGATCTTCCAACCAGTCAGGCTGAAGGTTTTTCCTATACTCGAAAGTGTGAGAGTGCGCTCACGCATGCCGGGCAGCATCGCGAGCGAACAGTGTGGCCGGTCGGTTTCGTACGTCAGCGTTTCATACACCTCATCGGTGATTGCGATAACGTTGTGCTCGACACACAAGCTCGCAATCAGTTGCAACTCGTCAAGTGAGAACACTTTGCCAGTCGGGTTGTGTGGTGTGTTGAGGAGTACGGCTCGTGGCTTGTTCGCAAACGCTGCTCGCAGATCATGTTCATCGAACACAAATCTGCCATCTACCGGTTGAAGCGAAACTGGCAGAACGTCCGCTTCGGCCATGGCGAGATCGGGCAAGTATGCATCGTAGAAAGGCTCGAAGACAACGACGGCATCACCGGGTTCGATCAGCCCAAGCATGGCTGCTGCGAGCGCGCCTGTGCAGCCATTCGTGATCGTGATTTCGCGAGCAGTATCGGCGTCAAGACCGGTTGAGTTCTTCCACCACTCTGCAACAGCCTCGCGCAGCACCGGCACGCCGGGCATCGGCGCATACTGGTTGTGTCCCGAGTCCATAGCACGGGCCGCTGCGTTTTGCACTTCCTTCGGCCCATCAAAATCAGGAAAGCCTTGCGAAAGATTTACCGCGCTGTGCTGCTGAGCAAGCGAGGTCATCTCTGCAAAGATCGTGGTACCGAACGGGCGTAGGCGCGTCGCTGTCGTACTCATGGCATGGGACGATACCACATCTGCAACCGTCACGTCGAGAGGGCTGTGGCCAGAGAAGTCAGCCCACTCCCGGCGGGAGTTGCTCGGTACTGGGTACGAACTCCGGGACGGGTGGATTGGGAACTGCATCGGTCCCGCGAGGTGCAGCAGCAGCCAGCCACGCGGCAAGCCAGATGACGAGCATCATGCCTGCATGCCAGACGAGCACCAGGCCCGTCTGTTTGAAGGTCAGCCGGAACAGAAACCAGACGACGACCGTAAACCCGGCAGCCCCGAGTAACCAATCGTCAACTCGAGACGGAATCGGTGTTCCGGTCTCGTATAGCAACGAGAAAGCTGCTGAGGCGGTCAGCATGCGCACGGCGAACAATTCCGGCTCGGCGACTCGTGTGCCGAGGCATCTGGCTGCAGCGATTGCGGCGAGTGTTCCAATCATGCCACTGACCGCGACGGTCAGCACCACTCTAACGAGAGCCGCCGCCAGTGCGGTGAGCGTGCCATCACCCGCACGTACCCCTGCGATTACCAGCGCCAAAAGCAGCACCGCGCCAAACATCCACAGTGTCGCGCGCAGTTTGCCGAATCCCCCGACGAACGGCACTGTCGAAGCCTCGGCAACTGATGCGGGCGTTCGAAACTTCTCGTCCTCAGCAGGTACGGTTGGCGAGGGTGACTGACTCACGCTCGAAGGAGAGTGTTTCGAACTCTCTTCGGCTGAGTCCGCGGGTTCGAGTTCATAGGTCCAAGGCGTGTCGGTCGTCGCATCCGGATGCTGCTTCTGCTCCGAGTTCTTCGGATCTGTCGCTTCGTTCTCAGGATTGTTCATTTTTGAATCTCCGGTTGCGCGATCGAGTTGGTCTCCGCGTCAATCCGCCAAAAAGAAAGTACTCCATCAACTCGTGCCCATGCCTGACGAAGAGGTCGCTCTGAGCTGCATCGCGTTCGGTCCACCGTCGCAACACGGCTGCTCGAATCCATGCTCCTGCCATGATGATTGGTACGGGATCGTTGTGCTCCATTCCATTCTTGTCGACAACCCGTGTCGGCATGACGAGCATTCTCCAACCGGACGCAAACCCGCTTGATGCAGCACTGGTTGCGGGCTGCACTTCCGGGTTTCCCTCACTGAACAACCTATTGAGCAGAGGACCGACAAACTCGGAATCAACTGCCTCGAGTGGTGTGTTCGTGATGCGCACGATGACAACGTCGTTTGTGTCAATCGCTTCGATCGCAATCCTTGCCAAGTCGCCGAGCGTGACTTCCACGGCCACAATCGCTTCAATCTCCAGCAAACGTGCCAGTCCGATCGCGATCCCGCGACGATCGACAACGCACGCACTCAGACCAGTACGTTCCTTGAACCCTGGCACATGTGGGCGGGGAGAAGGCTGTGTGACCCACGCGAGATTTGCCGGTAACAGTCCCTGCTCAACTCTGGCCAGGTTGATTTCATGCTCGCGGAGAAACTCATGCGAGGTGCGTACAAGGGCTGCGAGTGCATCGGCCTCACCGGGAATGCCACCCGCCGGCAGGAGTGTATCAAATGCCTCTCCCAACACTGGAACCTCGGTCCGCACGCCACGAAACGAGTGCCCAACTGACTCGATCAGCACCGCACGCCGCCCACCAACGTGATGTACTGCGACATTGCGTCCTCGCCCGCGCCAAAACGCCGCCAGATCATCGAACAGCCCCACCGCTTCGCGTTCAGGAATGGAGACGGGTTCAAGAATTTCGCCAGCGCCCTCTGCATCGCGATCGATCACGGTGATGAGTTCAACAGACGCGACAACCGAGCCCGGCTCTATGTCCACTCCCTGCGATATTGCGTCAAGTACGCCGCGCGTAATGCCCGCACCCAGAGGCTCAATTCCGAAGGCCGACACCATCGCGATTTCCTCGTCCGGCGTGCATCCCTCGGGTATAAATGCCGCGGCCCCGACTCGCCCCGTGCGAGCCAACGCAGCGAGATTCGGCAGCACCGCCGCCTCGAGCGCAGTGGACACCGAAGCATCTTCGGGCACTGGTTCTGCCGATCCTTCGACAATGAGAAT
This sequence comes from Phycisphaeraceae bacterium, assembly GCA_019636795.1. Lineage (NCBI taxonomy): Bacteria > Pseudomonadati > Planctomycetota > Phycisphaerae > Phycisphaerales > Phycisphaeraceae > Phycisphaeraceae bacterium. The sequence goes on along the minus strand of JAHBWW010000004.1, from coordinate 333,585 downwards.
CACGTACTTCACGCCTCAAGCCTACACCCGATAGGAGCGATTGGCAGCGTGCCCGCCTATCCTCGCGACATGCCGACTAACCATTCGCATTTCGACCCGAGTGCAGCCGCTGTGGCGGGTGACGCCGTGTTTGGGCTCCCATTCACGCGAGAGCAGGCATCCGTCGTGCTCCTGCCAATTCCATTCGACGCTACGACATCGTACCGTCCGGGCACGAGTCACGGTCCCGAAGCCATTCGCACCGCCTCGGCGCAAGTCGATCTTTACGACCACCGCTTCGGCCGCATCTACGAGCGAGGCATCTGGATGGCACCACACGATGCAACGATTCAAGCCTGGTCACGTGAAGCCCGTGCACTGGCTGAACCCCTGATTGCCAAGGGCGGAGCCGAGGAATCAGACCGGGCTGTCCTCGACGCCATCGACGCAATCGGACTTCGGCTTCGCGAGCGTGTTCATCATGAATCGCTTGCCATTCTTGCTGCTGGGCAAACGCCTGGTATCATCGGCGGAGAACACTCGGTCTCGCTCGGAGCCATCGAAGCCTGTTACGAACATTTCGGGAACATCGGCCTTCTTCAGATCGACGCTCACATGGATTTTCGCGAAGCCTTCGAAGGATTTCGCTGGTCCCACGCCTCCATACTTTACAACGTTCTCGAAACCCAGCCGCGAGTGGTGAAAGTCGCACAAGTCGGCATTCGCGACTATTGCGAGCCTGAGCGTGACTATGCCGTCGCTGCGGGCGATCGGGTTCGCACCTGGTTCTGGGAGGATATCGTGGACGCCCTCGACTCGGGTCGCAGCCTGACGAACCTCTGGAGTGAAGTCATCAACTCACTACCCGAACGCGTGTACGTTACCTTTGACATCGATGGCCTCGACCCGAAACTATGCCCGCACACCGGCACGCCGGTCCCTGGCGGGCTCAGTTTCGATCAGGCGATCCTGCTCCTGAAAGCACTCAAGGACTCTGGCAAGCACGTCGTCGGATTCGATCTGGTCGAAGTCGCGCCGGGTCCGGCAGACGCGCCCGAATGGGACGCGAATGTCGGTGCGAGAATGCTCTACAAAATGTGTGCGCTCGCTGGGCGGGCGTGATCCCAGTTGCAAGTCCTAAGCCAGTCCTTGGACTCAACCAAATGCTTTCTGGTAGTCCTTGATGAACTTCTCAAGCCCGAGATCGGTCAGCGGGTGCTGCATGCACTGGCGAATGACACTGAACGGCACTGTCGCCACATCCGCGCCGGCTATCGCACAATCGACCATGTGCTTGGGATGACGAATGGACGCTGCGAGCAGTTTTGTTTCGTAGCCATAGTTGTCGTAAATCTGCCGTATTTGTGCGATGACGTCCATGCCGTCGTGCGCGATGTCATCCAGGCGACCGATGAATGGGCTTACGAGAAACGCCCCGGCCTTGGCGACCATCCACGCTTGCAAAGGCTGGAAGACCAGCGTCATGTTGGTGCGGATTCCGTCACTCGACAAGGCTTTGCACGCTTTGAGCCCGTCAATTGTACTCGGCAGTTTTACAACGATATTCGACGCGATCTTCGCTCGCTCGCGCCCTTCGCGAATCATGCCTTCGGCATCAACTGCAATTACCTCGGCCGAAACCGGCCCGGAGACAATCGCGCAGATCTCAGCCAGCCGTTTGCCGTAGTCGATACCTTCCTTAGCAATCAGCGACGGGTTAGTTGTGACGCCATCAAGCACGCCGAGGTCGCTCGCCTGACGAATCTCATCGAGGTTTGCAGTGTCGATGTACAATTCCATGTGGTGTTCCTCTCAATGCTCGGCAACGGTAGCATCGCCGATCCTGCCGAGTGCGATGACCGACGCTATCGCATGCGAGTCTGTGTGTGAAAGCGAGATCAGCCACTCGTCGATTCCCTGCCCCCGAGCAACATCGGCCGCCCGCCCGTTCAATGCCAGACTGGGCGCACCATCAGGGGCTCGTCTGACTTCGATATCCGTCCAGTGAATGCCGTTGGTGAGCCCCGTTCCAAGAGCCTTGAGTACGGCCTCCTTGGCTGCAAATCGCGCAGCCAGATGTTCATCTCGACGCCGCCGATCGCCAGCGTACTCCCGTTCATCCGTCGTGAAGCAGCGCTTCAGAAAAGTCTCTCCGTGCGATTCGATCATAGAGCCGATGCGAATGACTTCGACGAGGTCGATGCCGTGCGCGATTGGCTGCATGATTCGACCGCCTTGCACAAGTTAGTCCTTGTCAGATTTGTTCGTTTTGGTCGACTTTGCCTGCTCCTTGGCAGGCTTCAAAACAGGCTCGCCCTTCGCCTTTGATTCGGAAGACGCCTCACCACCGGACACGCTCGTCTTCGAGCCCGAAGAAGCATCATTGCTTGTCGAACCCTGATCGGCTGCTGCGGCCTTCTTGTATGACTCCGGACGATAATCCGTCTGATAGAACCCGGATCCTTTGAAAAGCACTGCGGCTCCAGTCCCGATGAGGCGTTCGAGTGTGTTCTTGCCACACTTCGGGCACTTGCGTTTTGCCTTCTCTGACATTGACTGAAAAATCTCAAGCGTGTGGCTGCACGAGTTGCACTTATAATCGTACGTCGGCATTGCTCACGCCCCTTCCGATTGGCCGGATTCTCGGCTGGTCTGCACGGCGGCAACGGATACTTTCGCCGGTCGGATGACGCGGTCACCCATGCGATATCCGACTCCAAAGGTCTGCACGACACGCCCCGGATCAACCTCTGGCGATGCTTGCTGGAGCATGGCCTCATGCGCCGCGGGATCAAACTCGTCATTGGGTTTTGGCTCGATCGCTGTTACACCAAAACCCGCGAGAACCCGCATCAGTTCATCGCGAATCATGCGCACTCCGCCGACAATCTGCTCCGCAGTGCTCTTCGATGAGTCCTGCCCGAGTGCCAGGTCGAACTGATCCATCACTGGAATAACACTGCGAATCGCTCCAATGGTTGCCTGCGACCTGGCCTCACGTTCGTTCGTTGAAGCGCGCCTTTGAAAGTTCGCAAAATCTGCTGCAAGCCTTTGAAACCGCCCAAACAATTCGTCGTACTCGGCCATCGATGCACGCAGCGCGAGCACGATATCCTCGGCTCCAGTCGGGACCTCAAGGTCACCTCGGCGCACGGCCTCTCGTACCTGCTCAACCATGCCCAAGTCATTGCGTTGTGCGTCCTGCTCGCTTGTCATGTCGCTTTCCGTATCTTGGGTCATGCTTTGCACTCCGCCACAATGTAATGTGTCGCTCAAATCGATCAAGAACCGCCGAGAAGATCCTTCATCCGCTTCCAGAAGCCGTGGCTCTCGGGCATCACACGATGGTCCTCGGTTGCTGCGAAGTCTCGCAGCAGTTTCTCCTGAGTCGAAGTCAGTTTTTTGGGGATCTCTATCCGAGCGACGACGATCTGATCTCCCCGCCGACCATTGCGAAGATCTGGCAAACCCTTTCCTTCGAGCCGGAAGATCGCTCCGTGCTGTGTACCACGCGGTATCGTAAACGTCTGCGAGCCATCGAGCGTCGGCACCTCCACCTCGGCCCCGAGCGAAGCCTGTGTGAAGGTGATCGGCATCTCCATCATCAGATGATCGCCCTCGCGCACGAACAATTCATGTGACTTGACATTGACGACTACATGCAGATCGCCACGCATCCCGTCGCCATTGACCGACGCTTCAGTCGCAGGTGGCTCGCCCTCGCCCTGCACGCGCACAGCCTGGCCGTGATGAATCCCACGAGGAATCTTGACGTTCAGCGTGCGCTTTTTCGGCACGCGCCCCTTGCCTCGGCACGAGCCGCATTTTTCCTCAATGACCGTCCCGCGCCCGCGGCAATGCGGACACGCTACAACCATGCGGAACATCCCGCCGAGGCCCGCTTGCTGAACTTTGCCGTGTCCGCCACATGTCTCGCACGTCTTGGGTTTTGTGCCAACCTTTGCACCATCACCCCCGCAGGTTTCGCACACATCCATGCGTGTGAATTCGACTTCGCGCTCGCAGCCATTGAGTACGTCGGTAAGGCTCAGCGAGACTTCTGTTTCCAGGTCGTATCCACGAGCGACTCGCCGTCCTCCGCCGCGTGCTCCGCCGCCGCCGAAGATGTCGTTAAACATCGAGAAGATATCTTCGACATTCATGCGGCTGAAGTCATGCGCCGCCGCGCCCGCTCCGCGAAGCCCCTCGTGCCCGAACTGGTCATACCGCGCTCGGCGTTCGGGGTCAGAAAGCACCTCATACGCTTCGGCACATTCCTTGAATTTTGCCTCGGCCTCGGCGTCGCCCGGATTGCGGTCCGGGTGATATTTCATCGCCAAACGCCGATACGCGCGCTTGATCTCCTCGCCGTCCGTCGTGCGTTCGACGCTGAGAACTTCGTAGTAGTCACGCGTGGTAGGCATGCTGCTCCAATGGTCGCGCTTGCTTGCGAATCAGCCCCGCGACGGCTTCCCATCGAGGGGCTGTCTCATAGTCATGGTTTCCGAGAGCGATCGCGAACAATCGCCCTCGGTGCCTCTTCTCCTCTTCCGACTCAGCTCACCGCGCCAACAACTGGCTTGGCTTCCTCTTTCAGATCCGTCACCATGACATCGGTCGTCAGCATCAGACCCGCAACACTCGCTGCATTGACCAGTGCACTCTTGGCCACCAGCGCCGGATCGATGATCCCTGCTTTGATCAGGTCGATGTAGTCGCCTGAAGAAGCGTCAAGTCCGAAGCCCCCTTCGCCACTGAGAATTGCTTCGACAGCAAGATCGCCGTCATACCCGGCGTTCTGAGCGATCTGCCACGCCGGGAACTCAACCGCCTTGGCAACGATGTCAAAGCCAATCTTCTCGTCGCCCTTGGCCTTCTTCTTCGCATTATCGATTGCGCCGATCGTCCGCAACAGTGCCACGCCGCCGCCCGGCACATACCCGTTCTTGGCCGCAGCCCGTGTTGCGTGCATCGCGTCGTCGACCAGATCCTTGAGAGCTTTCTGCGCCTGCTCGGTCGCGCCTCCGACCGACAGAATTGCAACGCCACCGGTCAACTTCGCGTGACGCTCCATCAGCTTCTCACGGTCGTAGTCACTGGTCGATTTTTCATGCTGTGAAAGAATCTGCGCCGCACGCTGATCGATGTCCTTCTTCTTGCCAGCACCTTCGATCACCGTAGTGTCATCCTTGGTCACGACGATCTTCTTCGCGCGACCAAGCTCCGTGAGTTCAACAGACTCGAGCGATCGCCCGAGATCCTCGGCAAAGTATGTTCCCGCGGTCAGCACCGCAATGTCGCCAAGCATGGCCTTGCGACGGTCACCAAAGCCAGGAGCCTTGACCGCACAAACTTTGAGCACGCCACGAAGACGATTGACAACCAACGCTGCCAATGCCTCGTTCTCGACATCTTCGGCAATGATGAGCAGTGGCTTTCCGGTGCCCGCGATCTTGTTGAGCAGCGGCAAGAGATCCGGCAGGCTGCTGATCTTCTTTTCCTGAATCAGCAGGTAGCAGTCTTCGAGCACTGCCTCGCCCGTCTTGGGGTCTGTCATGAAGTAGGGCGAAAGATATCCCTTGTCGAACTGCATGCCCTCAACATACTCCAGCGTCGTCTCCGCACTCTTGCCGTCCTCGACCTCAACGACACCATCCGGCCCGACTTTGGCTATCGCCTCGGCGATCAGTTCCCCGACCTCGGCGTTGTGATTGGCCGAGACAGTCGCAACCTTCTTGTAGTCGGCTTTGCCCTTGCACGGAATCGCCATTGCGTCAATCGCCTCTGCTGCTGCTTCGGCCGCTTTGTTGATCCCGCGCTGAAGATGAATCGGGTTGTACCCCGAAGCCACCGCCTTGAGACCTTCGTTGAAGATTGCCTGTGCCAGGACAGTCGCCGCCGTCGTGCCGTCTCCAGCGTTGTCGGCAGTGCGCTTCGCGACTTCGTGTACCATCTTTGCACCCATCGACTCGAACGGCTCAGGCAGCGTGATTTCCTTCGCCACCGTCACGCCGTCCTTGGTCACATGAGGACCGCCGTACGACTTCTCGATCACCACATGCCGCCCACTCGGGCCCATCGTGCATTTGACCGCTTCCGCAAGACGATCCACACCCTTTTTCATTTCGAGCAGGGCCGCATCGTCAAACATGATCTGCTTCTTTGCCATCGCGTTGTTCCTTCTGTGTTCTGCCTGAGAGCCTGTCGAGACTTTGCTCGCAGCTCAATCCATCTTCATCGCTGCCCGGTTCCGTGCTACTGGTCTTACTCGATAACGCCGAGCAGTTCCGTCTCACGCAGAATGAGGTGCTTGGTACCCTTGATTTCGACTTCAGTCCCAGCGTATTTGCCATAGACGACGCGGTCACCCTTGCGCACGCTCAACTCGGCCCGCTTGCCGTTCTCGAGGAGTTTGCCAGGTCCGGTCGCGATGACTTCGCCCTGAATCGGCTTTTCCTTCGCGCCTTCGGGAAGATAAAGCCCGCTGGCTGTCTTCGTTTCGGGTTCGATGGGCTTGACAAGGACACGATCTTCAAGTGGTTTGACTGCCATTGACTATCTCCTGTTGTGTTGCATGACTCCGTGACTCGTGGTCAGGGTCAGTTGTGCGATGTTGTAAACGCTGATGCGTTGTTATACGACCGATTGTTGGCCAGAGGGACTAGAACCCCATCCCGCCCATGCCACCCATGCCACCCATGCCCGGCATGCCGCCCATGCCACCTCCCATGCCTCCGCCGTGGCCGTGGTCATGCCCCGCGTGCTCGCTCTTCGGTTCCGGCTTTTCTGTGACGATGCAATCGGCTGCGAGAAGGATTGTCGCCACGCTTGCCGCATTCTGCAGTGCTGAGCGATCAACCTTGGCAGGGGTAATCACGCCCGACTTGAGCAGGTTCTCGTATGTATCCGTCAGCGCGTTGTAGCCGAAATTCACGTCAGTCGATTCCGCGACCTTCGACACCACGACTGTACCCTTCGCGCCAGCATTTTCTGCGATGGTCCGCAACGGAACTTGAAGTGCACTGTGCACAACCTGCATCCCGGCTGCGTAGTCGTACTTGACGTGTCCGAATTCGCTCGCGGACACATCACCCTTGCCAAAAACGGCTTTCCATTCTTTCAGGCCTTCGATCGCTTTGCGTGCGCGAATGAATGACACGCCGCCACCGGGCACAATGCCCTCGGCCACTGCAGCACGCGTCGCATGCAGGGCATCCTCGACGCGAGCCTTCTTTTCCTTGAGTTCAGCCTCCGAAGCAGCGCCAACATTGATTTGCGCCACGCCGCCCGCGAGCTTCGCGAGGCGTTCCTGCAGTTTCTCGCGGTCGTAGTCGCTTGAGGCGTTCTCGATCTCGTTGCGGATCTGGCCGATCCGGGCCTGAATGTCCTTGGTCGCGCCCGCACCCTCGATCACGGTCGTCGTGTCGCTCGTAATCTCGATCTTCTTGGCCAGACCAAGCTCCGCCAAGTCGATCTTGTCGAGCTCGACGCCCAGATCCTTCATGAATGCCTTGCCGCCCGTCAGCACCGCGAGGTCCTGAAGCATTGCCTTACGACGATCGCCATACCCCGGAGCCTTGACAGCACAGACCTGAAGTGTGCCACGCAGCTTGTTGATCACCAGTGTGCTCAACGCCTCGCCGGTCACGTCCTCAGCGATAATGACCAGAGGCTTCTTGGCCTGCATCACTTTTTCGAGCAAAGGCACAAGTTTCGAAATATTGTCGATCTTGTCCTCATGCACCAGCACCAGGCACTTGTCAAACTCGACCTTCATGTCATCGACATTCGTCACGAAGTTCGGTGACAGATAGCCGCGATCGAACTGCATGCCCTCGACGACCGTTACTTCGGTTTCCAGGCTCTTGCCTTCTTCGACCGTGATTACGCCGTCCTTGCCGACCTTTTCGAACGCGTCTGCCATGATCTTGCCGATCTCGGGATCGTTGTTGGCACTGATCGAGGCGACATTCGCGATGTCCTGCTTGCCCTTGATGGGTGTTGCCATTTCGTCGATGCTCTTGGTCGCGACCTCGACGGCCTTCTTCAGGCCGCGAACCAGCGCGTTGGCGTCGACGCCCGCAGCGATGTGCCTCAGACCTTCGCGGAACAAGGCCTCGGCAAGCACCGTGGCCGTCGTCGTGCCATCGCCCGCAACGTCCGATGTCTTGCTCGCGGCTTCCTTGACGAGCAAGGCTCCCATGTTCTCTGCCTTGTTGATCAGTTCGATTTCCTCAGCGACGGTGACGCCGTCCTTGGTCACGCTCGGACCGCCCCACGACTTGTCGATGACCGCATTGCGCCCGCGTGGGCCCAAGGTCGCCTTGACCGCCTTGGCGAGTTTTTCGACGCCCGAGAGAAGGGCTTGACGTGCTTCGATATCAAAGACCAGTTCCTTGGTAGCCATGCTTCTGTGCTCCGTTGTTGAAACGTCCTGCATCGGGCCCCGTCCTCTCAGTGCCCAATGATTCTGTCAAAGGTGACGATGCCTCACGGAGGCACCGATATCCCGACACAAGTGATAAGGCAACTGTCGTGCCAAGTGCTCGAAAGACTGCAAAACTATGCTGTAAAGCCTTTTACAGCCATTTCCACATACAGAAGAGTGGCATGTGGCCTGTCAGCCGTGGTGTGCCGAGCTGACGCGCCTGCCGAATTGGCAGGGTCAGTCCGACTCAGGCTACCCCCGTATCTCGTAGAGGCACTCGTCGGCCTCCACAGTCCGTCGTACCCGACGCTCCGACCCGCCGCGCACAACGGCGACATGAACCTGCTATGATTCGACCCCCAGTGGAGACCGAATTACCCATGCTTCTCGCGTCCACCGATGTTTCCGCGTATCTCCCGATTTTTCTCATGCTCATGGCTGCAATTGCCTTTGGCGTGGGCAACGTGGTCGCCACCCTCATCATCGGCCCTAAGCGCGAGGGCAAGACCAAAGGGGTCGCGTACGAAAGCGGCATGACCCCCGTGGCTACCGCTCGCAAACGCTTCAACGTGCGCTTTTACCTCATCGCGATGGTCTTCCTTGTGTTCGACGTTGAAGTCGTGTTCCTGTATCCTTGGGCAGCCACGTTCGCAAACCTCCAGCCTGGCAGCGACCAGAGCCTCATCTGGCTCGTCCGTATTCTCTTTTTCCTGTTCACCACAGTTGTGGCCTATTTGTACGGTTTTCGCAAGGGTGTATTCAGGTTCGATTGACTACCACCTTTCCAGTTCCAATAAATCGCAATTGGTGTCGAAAGCCACTCTATCGGGCGTGCCCTTCTGCGGCAAAGGCCCTGAAAAGGTCAGAAATAGGCCTTGTTTTACTTACACCGCGCTTGTGCGCTGGATTGCAAACATAGTGCGACCGATGTCAGTTGCAGAACGATGGCTTATCGCCACACTCTGCAGCAATGAACACGCAAGAACCAATTTCTCCGCGGTCCGAAATCAACGCCAAACTTGCGCGCACAATCGATCAGCGACTGGTCCGGACCATGTTCCAGCCAATCGTGAATATGCGCTCAGGGCAGGTCGGTGGATACGAAGTTCTGACGAGACCATTGCCTGAGTCGGGCTTTGCCAATGCAGAAGAGATGTTCTCCGCTGCCGAGATGAACCCCTTGAACTGGGATCTGGAGTGCCTCTCGCGCCAACTCGCAATCGAGGCTGCGAGCCACTGGAAGCCCGGCACTCTTTTGTTCATGAACTGCTCTCCAGAGGTGATCTCCAATCGCCTCTTCACGCGGCAGTTGACCAAAGAACTGCAATCCCAGCAGAGCCTCGGTCCCACAAGGATTGTGATTGAAGTCACAGAGCGCTGCAAGGACCATGAGTTCGACGGGCTCGTCGGTTCGATCGAGACACTTCGCGGGTCGGGATTCCATATCGCCATCGACGATGTCGGCGCGGGCACCAGTGGTCTGAACCGCATCATGAGCCTCAGACCTGGCTGGCTCAAACTCGATCGCGAACTGATCGATCACCTGGACGAAGATAAAGTGCGGCAGCATCTGATCCGCTTCCTCGTGCATTTCGGCAAGCTCAGTTCGATCAAGATCATCGGAGAGGGCATCGAACGCATCGAAGAGCTCAACACCCTGATTGATCTCGGCGTCGACTACGCCCAGGGCTACCTGCTCGCACGCCCGGGAGAGAAGGATCAGGATATCTCCGAGGATCTGCGGGCACACATTCGCTACCGGGCCGCCATGGTCTCTCCGCGACAAGTTCAGAATCCTGATCGAGCCACAGCAAGAACTCTGAAACGCTCTGCTCCGATGGTCGATGCATCCACACGCGTTAGCGCCGTTGCTTCGAGCATGCTTCAGAATCTTCGCCAACCTGGCATTATCATCACCGACGGCCCCCGATTCGCGGGGTGGTGTGATCGTGATGCGATCTTGCGGGCAGCAAGCGATGGTCGAGCGTCGCTTCCGATATCATTCCTGATCGGCTCCAGCCGGACAACCGTGGATGCGACCATGGGTCTCGTCGAGGCACTCGAACACGCATCGGCTCGCGATGATCACTCGCTTGCGTCACCGCTGGTGGTTGCCGATGGCGAAGACCTGATCGGTATCGTGACAATGGGCGATCTGCTGCAGGCTGCTGCCGGTGCCTGCCGTTCGATCCAGTTCCGCCACGCGCCACTGACCGGATTGCCCGGCCGCGTGCGCACGGACCAGCACCTGCGCGATCTGCTGGAATCGCCCGAGCCTGGCCTCGAGCATGACGTGACATTCGTTGATCTCCGCAAGTTCAGCAAGTTCAACCAGACATATGGCTACGAACTCGGCGATCAGGTGATCCAGCAGTTGGTCCTTGAGATTCGAACCACTTTGCTCGAAAGTGCTGCGGATGCATTTGTCGGGCATCTGGGCGATGACCAGTTTCTCGTGTCGGCTCCATCCAATCGGATGCGCCATCGCATCGAGGAATTTATACAGCAGTTTGAACGAATCGTTCCGCACCCGTTGCAAAGCGAGCCATCCGATCGCACGCCAAGCCATGAAACTCCCGGAGTACGGTTGATCCTTATCGAATCGGCGGTTCCCTACTGCAAAGACGTCAGCGAGCTTTACCGCGCACGCACCGAACTGAGGGCGCAGTTGTACGCTGGCGGCGGCACTTCTTGCGGCCGAAGTTCGCAGTACATTCGCGCGAACGCTGCCGCACACATGAAAGTGCTGCGTTCACTCAAAGCCTCAGCGTAAGGCGAGGCGACGCCCCCCAAATCCCATCTGCCGAGTTCGAGCGGATCCGAAGCCTTTGGCCCGCGTATCCTTCTCCCGGTGCGACACCCCGGGCGCAGCATATCCGCAATGGTCTTGGCCGATGACGCGAATGGCGGACGGCTTCGCCGCCGATTTGCCGGGGCAGTGGTGGCGGCTGTCACGCTGCTCATCCTTGTGGTGGCGGCGTGGCTCAATCCCAGCACTGACGGACATGGCACACACACGCAACTGGGGCTTGCCCCCTGCTCCTGGGCAGTGACATGGAATCAACCCTGCGCAACCTGCGGCATGACAACCTCTTTCGCCCACGCGGCGGATGGAAAACTGGGGGCTTCGGCCTCGGTTCAACCATTCGGTATGCTGCTCGCATTGGGATCAAGTGTCGCTTTTTGGGGGGGGTGCCATATCGCGGTGGCTGGAAACCGCCTTGGTGTCGTCTGGATGGCCATGCTTCGCCCCAGAGTCGTCATAGCGGGAGTACTCTTGTTTGCGTTGGCCTGGTTGTACAAGATTCTGACGTGGCAGGGCTGAGAGGCCGCAAACCTGCCGCTCAAGGAGCATGACGTGACGTTCATCGCCCATTTTTCTATCTCACCTCGCCGACTTGGTGCACTGGCAAAGTGTGCGGTCGGCCTGCTGACTTTGCTGGCTGTTCCTGGGTGCATGGTCGGGACACTCGTCGGCGGTATGGCAGCCAGCGCCAAACGCCACGGCGACCACATGGTGTACACCGATTATGAGGGGCTTTCGAACAAGAGTTTTGCAGCAGTCGTGGTTGCCGATCGCGTCATCGAGGCCGAGTATGCCGGCTTGACCGCAACCATGATGCAGCGCATCAACAACATGATCGCGGAGGCACACGCACAGTTGCCCGACGGCGCGATCGCTGCCCCGAACGTAGACCGCATGCTGCGAGTTTTGTATGCAAATCCACGCTGGGTTGCCATGCCTCGGCAGGATGTGGCGAAAATGCTTGGTGTCGATCGCCTGATCGTCGTTGATCTGGCCGTCTATCGCCTGCACGAGCCAGGAAATGTGCACATCTGGGATGGAGTGGCTGCAGGTACGGTGTCTGTCTTCGAGGCAGACGGACCGATGCCAGACGACGCTGTCTACGAGAAAGCCATTACCGTCACGTTTCCGGATGGACGAGGATTCATGACGACTGACCTTCGCTTTGACGTCGTCAACACCGAACTCTCTCGCCGGTTCTCCAACCGAGTCGCGTGGCTTTTCTTCGATCACAAAGAACCGAACGAGATCAAGTATTGATCTGGAGGCAACCGGTGAAGACTCCGCGAAATATGATTCGTCTGATCACTGTTTTGGCCGCAACTGCCGCTGTGCTGACTGCGACCGGCTGCAACATCGTCGCCCCGGTTGCCTATGCCGTGCACGGTCCCGGCAAGGTTCGAAAGGTAACGACCCTCGATGACACGCTCACCTACGTCATCTTCATCGACGATCCATCGAGCAAGATCGCATCGCGCAGGCTTCGTGGCACCATTGCTGACACCGCCCAGGAAACCATGCTCAAGAAAGGCGTCGTCAAGAACATGATCGACGGGCGGGGGGCACTGGCAGGAACCGCCAAGGAACGCTTTGGTGAAAAACTCAGCATCGAAGAGATCGGGCAGAGTGTCGGTGCCGACGTTGTGATCTATGGGTTGCTGACGTCGTTTTCCATGTCGGGCGAAGTCGGCGGCTTCACACCAAATGCAACACTTCAGGTCAAGATCATCGACAGCAAGACGGGCGACCGCATCTGGCCACAGGGTGAGGCGAGCATTTTCCCGCTCTATGTCACTTTGCCGCAAAAACCGGGGCAAGCTCCCACTTCGACCTCGCAACTCTACACGGCGCAAGAAGCGCTCGCCAAGCAGGTGGGCACAGCGCTGGCCGAAATGTTCTACGACGTTGAAGTGACGCACAGCGCGCGACGTACACGATAACCAAGCCGCAGCATGATTCACCTTTTTGATGGTTCGCATGGCCGCGTGACAACAGGTCTCCACCCAGAGGCGACCGAACTTGCCATGCGCGGCATGGGTGCCACCGGCCCGTTTCTTCTTGGCCAATGCGACCGCATCATGCGATGGTTGCTCAGTTCAGATGGCATCATTCCCAGTTCGCTCTTCAACGCGCTGTCAACTTGTGACGCTTCGCAGCCGACGATCGAGAGCGGCCGAGTTTTTGCTTGGGGGCGAAGTTGCGCCATGTGGGCGATGCGGGGGGGGATCGGTGCCGACGTGCCGGCGGAAGTCGGGCTGCTTGAAAGCCCGCGTCCGGGTTCATGCCCAGCACGAGTTGTTCGTGCGATCAGCGACTTTCAACGCGTTGTGACGTTCGACGAGGCTGACGCACAGGCCTGGATTGCTGCAGGCGTGCCCGGTGTTCGAGTCGAGATGCGTACGCCGACCGTGGTACTACCGACAATCGGTTCTCGCGCCGAACTGCGTGCTCGGCTCGGTGTCGGGGAGCATGAGCGGCTGATCTTTCCGATTGCGTCACCCTGGAACGCGCTCGACGCGCAGCGGTTCATCTTCATGATTGGGCTGCTACGTGTCATCGGAATCGAAGCTAGTGCGATTGTGCCTGCACAAGCCTGGAGACTGGCCGAAGCGCGCGTCTTCCGCCGACGGTCCGGCTTAGGGACTGGCATGTTCGTGATCGACGGTCCGCTTGCGGCATATTTGCCCGCGTGCGACGCTGCATTTATGGATTCGGCGCGCGGACGCGACCTCTTGTTTCCGTATGTGCCCCGCGGCGCGCTGCGGGTGTTGTTGTACGCGGCTGAACAGGCTCAACTGCCCATTGCGATCTCTCCCGCGGCTGCAATTCAACCCGTGCCGTCGCGTCCACTATCTGTGTCGGAGGAACTGTCACCACTTGCTGAGTTGCTCAAAGATTCAACCACGCAATCTCATGCTGCAATCCTGGGGGCAACCGCGTGAGCGACTCCCACAGCCTTCTGTTCGTGTGTCTAGGCAACATCTGCCGTTCACCTCTGGCGGAAGGCATATTTCTGCATCAGGCACGAGAGCGCGGAGTGCTGAATCGCTTCGTGGTGGATTCGTGCGGCCTCGGATCATGGCATGCGGGCCAGCGCCCGGACCCCCGCGCCCTTGCGGTTGCCCTTCGCAACGGGGTCGAACTCCCGAGCATCGCACGCCAGTTCGAGCCCTCAACCGACGCGATACGTTTCGATCTCATTCTGGCGATGGATCGTGCGAATGTACGCGGTCTCATCGAACGCGGCGCAGCACGCAATCAAGTTTCGCTCATGCGCTCGTTTGACCCAACGCTCAAGGATCGGCCACAGCATGAACTCGAAGTGCCCGACCCGTACTATGGCTCTGATCGAGGGTTCGACGATGTGTTCGCGATGTTGACTCGTGCGTGCGAAGGTCTGCTCGACTCGCTGTGCGGAGAGCGAATCTAGCAGCCCATCAAAGGTCAAGTAGAAGTTTCGCCGGGTCTTCGATCGCTTCTTTGATCGAAACGAGGAATCGCACGGCCTCGGAGCCGTCGATGATGCGATGGTCGTAACTCAGCGCGAGGTACATCATCGGACGAATTGTGGCATGACCCGAACCCGCAGGGTGCTCGATTGCGCGATTCTTGATCGCGTGCATGCCGAGAATCGCGGACTGCGGCGGGTTCAGGATCGGCGTCGACATCAGGCTGCCGAAGATACCGCCATTGGTGATGGTGAATGTCCCGCCTTGCATTTCTTCGATGCCGAGTTTGCCGTCGCGCGCCCGCGTGCCCAGATCCTTGACGGCCAACTCAACGCCCGCGAACGTGAGTTGCTCCGCATTGCGAATGACCGGCACAACCAGACCCTTCGGGCTTGAGACAGCCACTGCGATGTCGCAATACTCGTGCTTTTCGATCGCGGGGCGACCTTCGTCATCGGCCACGATGTACGAGTTGACCATCGGGAAGGTTCGCAGCGCGTTGACAGCGGCCTTGACAAAGAACGACATGAACCCAAGCCCGATTCCGTGCTTCTTCTCAAATGATTCCTTGTGCGACTTGCGCAAGTCCATGACAGCAGACATGTCGCACTCGTTGAACGTTGTGAGCATCGCAGCCGTATGCTGGGCCTCGACGAGACGGCTGGCAATCTTCTGCCTTAGCGGCGTCATGCGTTCGCGGGTGACCCCGCGCGATGTCTGCGAGGACGAGGGCCTGACCGGGGTCGGCGTGGCCGAGGCTGCGCCCCTGTCGCGCTGCTGCACAAACGCCAGCACGTCATTCTCGCGAATGCGATCGTTGATCCCTGTGCCCTTGATACCTGCCAGATCAACATTGTGCTCGGCTGCGAGCTTGCGAGCCACCGGCGTTGCACGAACATCCTCGATCGAGTCGCGCGCCGACTCTGCGCTCGCAACACTCATCCCCTTGCCCGATGCTGCGGGCGTCGCGGGTGCCGGAGCGCTTGGGGCGGTTGCGGTTGAGGGGGCGGCAGATTCAGATCGACCATTGCCGGTTGCCGAGGCCGTCTTGCTTGCTGCGCCGCTCGCGGGTGCCTTGGCCGAATCATCGACGACGCCGAGCACCGCTCCGATCTTGACTTCATCGCCTTCGGTCACGCTTTGCGTGAGAACGCCCGCTGCGGGTGAGCTGATCTCAACAGTGATCTTATCGGTGTCGACTTCGGCGATCGGTTCATCGCGCTGGACAAAATCACCCGATTTCTTCAGCCATGTTGTCAAAACACCGCTGGCGACTGATTCTCCGGACTCTGGCATGACGATTTCGGTGGCCATTTCCTTGAGGCTCCGTTAGTGGCTCAGGCTGATGCGAGAATTCTAGTGCCCGATCCTTCAGTGGACTCAGGCTTTGGACCAATCGCCCCGGACAGGATCTTTTCGTGTTCGTACTTGTGCTTCTTTTTCGAGCCCGTTGCGGGGGTGCCCACTGCAGGCCTCCCGATGTAGCGCGGGCGCTCCATGTTCAGATCTGTCGCCATGCGATCGGCAACAAACAAGTACGACGCCGCGTTGCGTGTCTCTTCCTGTGCATACACGCACTCGGCGTTCTGCGGATAACGCGACAGAATCTCCCCAAGCATCCTGCTGTGGAATGGGTAGATCTGTTCCACGCGAATGATTGCGATATCGTCGCGTTTCAACTGGCGACGTCGCTCGTCAAGATCCCAATACAGTTTTCCGCTGCACAGCACGATGCGTGTCACGCTGCTCCGGTTGCGCCCTTCGCTTTCGAACATCGGGTCATCGAGCATTTCCAGGAACGTACCCGTCATCAGTTCGTTGATATGACTCGTCGGAACGCGCAACATGCTCTTGGGTGTTGCAACAATCAGAGGCTTGCGGAACGAACGCCGCAGTTGCCGGCGCAGAACGTGAAATGCCTGGGCAGCGGTGCTCGGATACACCACCTGCAGGTTGTCGTTGCCGCACAACTCCAGGAAACGCTCGATACGACAAGACGAATGCTCCGGACCCGCACCCTCATACCCGTGTGGCAACAGCATCACAAGACCAGACCACCGCCCCCACTTGGCTTCTGCCGAGGCAATGTACTGGTCGATGATGACCTGCGCGCCATTGGAAAAATCACCAAACTGCGCTTCCCACAGCACCAGCAGATTCGGATCCGCCAGTGAGTATCCGTACTCAAACCCGAGCACCGACTGCTCGCTCAGGGGACTGTCAAAGATGCAGAAGTGTGCCTGCTCACCTTCGCCCAGTGCCTTCGGATCGAACTGCTGCATATTCGACTGACTGCGAATATTGTTGAGCGGAATGTACGGCTCGCCGGTTTCCACATCGCGAATGACCGCGTGTCTATGGCTGAACGTCCCTCTGCGCACATCCTGCCCCGACAGGCGAATCGGATTTCCTTCCGCGAGCAACGTGCCGAACGCAAGCGACTCGGCATCGGCATAACTGATGTCCCCGGTCTCGAGTAGCGAACGCCGCGCTCCCATGATCGGTTCAAGCTTCTTGTTGAGATTAAACCCTTCTGGAGCACGTCCAAGCGCATCGCAGACCTCGGCCAGCAACTCGCGGCTCACGCGTGTTTCGGTCGGCTCAAACGAATAGGCGTTGACCAATCCTGTCCAGCGGGCGCTACCGGGGTCGATCGTGGGATCGTTCGGCGTCTCACGGGCGGCCTGCTGAGCCTGCTCGAGCGCCTCGGCCAAGCGGTGACCGATCGCGGCCACATCGGCTTCCGAGATGTCACCCGACTCGAGCAGCTTCGACGAATAAAGCGAAAGTACGCTTGCCTTGTTGCGAATGTCCCGCGCCAGCAGAGGCTGCGTGAACGATTGCTCGTCCTGTTCGTTGTGGCCGTATCGGCGATAACACCACATGTCGATGAACACATCGCGCCTGAACTTCTGACGGTACTCCATCGCAAACTGGGCCGTCGCCACACACGCGTCGGGGTCCTCCCCATTAACGTGGAAGATGGGCGCGTCGATGGCCTTGGCGATATCTGTGCAATACCGCGATGAGCGAGCGTCCTCAGGAGTCGTCGTAAACCCGATGTGATTGTTGACGACGATGTGCACAGTGCCGCCGGTCGTGTACCCTTCAAGTTGCGAAAGGTTCATCACTTCAAAAACCATTCCCTGCCCGATGATCGCCGCGTCGCCATGGATCAACAGCGGAATCACACGCCTGCGCTCGAAGTCGCCCCGAAGCCTCTGCTTGGCACGGCAGCGACCCTCCACCACGGCATCAACTGACTCGAGGTGGCTCGGATTGCTCGCCATGGCGAGATGCAGCATGCGCCCGTTGGCAAAACGCCGTGTTCCCGAATACCCACGATGGTACTTGACGTCGCCACCGCCGTCAGCAAAATCCTCTTCCCACGATTCCTCAAACTCGGTAAAAATCTGCTGATGGGTCTTGCCAAGAATGTTGTTGAGAACATTGAGCCGCCCGCGATGGGCCATCCCGAGCACGATCTCTTCGGCGTCAAACTCGGTCGCCGCCATCAGCGACCACTCGATCAGCGGAATCAACGACTCTGAACCCTCGAGACTGAAACGCTTGTCGCCCGGGTATCGCTTGCCCAGGAAGCGCTCGAATGATTCCGACCGCGTCAGCAACTCGAGAATTTGCGCCCGCTGATTGCGATCGAGCGGTATGCTCCCGCTGGCCGATTCGAAGCGATTGAGCAGCCACTCGCGTTGCTCCGTGTCGGCAATATGCATGAACTCGACCCCGATCGGGCCGCAGTACACTCGTTCGAGCCTGTCAATGAGGGCTCTGAGCGTCGTTTCATGTTCGAGCCCGAGCACTGCCGCATTCACAACGCGATCAAGGTCAGCATCAGTAAGCCCGTGATGGGACAAATTCAGAGGCTCGGGTCGCTCTCGCGGATTGCCGAATGGATCGAGTTGGGCCGCGATGTGCCCCAGCGTCCGATAGGCATTGATGAGGTCATCGACTGCGGATTGGAAGTTTGACGCCTCGCCCCCATGTTGGGTCGAATCGAGTCGACTTGTCCAAACAGAATCAGAACGTGTAACGGGCACTCCGTTGGCACCAGTCGATCCGGCGAACCGAAGCTCCTCTGCCATCGCAAGTTGAAAACCCTGAAAGAACAGCCGGAGATCCGGCGTGACGGAGTCTGGATTCGTGCGAAACGCCTCGAACTGCTGTTCGAGGTAGTCTGCGTTCCAGCCATTGACAGACGAAAGTACAGGCTTGGATCCGGCGGTCATCGCGTGCCTCGCCTGCCGGGATTCCCCTTCCGATCGACCCACTCCCGCAGTGGAGCCGACAAGGGCGTTCCATCGCCCGGCAGCGACAGAGTGATACTAGGAGGGACTATCGGCCAGTTGAATGCCAGATAATCGAATTCGACCCCTTTGAAAGGGTCAATCTTGAACGAGGCCGATTCCCTCACCCAAACCGCCCCGACACATACTGCTCGGTCTCCTCCAGGTGAGGGTTCTGAAAAATGGCGTCGGTATGGCCAAACTCGACCAGCCGCCCCAGGTACATGAAAGCCGTGTACTGGCTCACCCGGGCGGCCTGCTGCATATTGTGCGTCACGATGATGACCGTGTACCGCTGCGCGATGCTGTGGATCAACTCTTCAATCCTCAGCGTCGAGAGCGGATCCAACGCTGAACAGGGCTCATCGAGCAGCAGCACCTCCGGGTCGGCCACGATTGCCCGCGCAATGCAAAGCCTCTGCTGTTGACCGCCCGAAAGACCCAGCGCTGAACTCTTAAGGCGATCCTTCACTTCGCCCCAGAGTGCGGCCGAACGCAACGCACTCTCGCAGGCCTCCTGCAGGAGGCTGCGCCGATTCTCCCCGTCAATGCGCAGCGGATACACCACGTTCTCGAAGATTGACATTGGAAACGGGTTCGGCTTCTGAAACACCATGCCCAGACGCTTGCGTAACTCGATGACATCAACATTGGGCGCATAGACCGGACTCTGATTGAGCAGCATCTGCCCCTCGACCCGCACCCCGTCGATCAGATCGTTGAGACGGTTGATCGAACGCAGAAGTGTGGACTTGCCACAGCCCGATGGGCCGATCATGGCCGTGACTCCCTTGCGCGGAATCGCCATCGAGACCGAATGCAGCGCCTTGGCAGAACCATACCACAGGCTGAATTCCCGTACATCGACCACAGCATCAAGTTCCGAAATGCCTTCGTGCAATTTCGGAGTGAATCCGGTGCCTTCACGGACCGCACGCACGAGCGCGCTCTCGCCCGCACCTCGCGGCCTGGGCATCGGATCACTTCGATTCGTCAGAACTGGTTCATCCACAATCACGGTTCATCCTACACATGAGAAGTCCGCATGCGCGCACGCAACCGGGCGCGAATCACAATAGCGACCAGATTCAGCAAAAGCACAATCGAAAGCAGCAGCAAGGTTGTTGTCCAGACCAGAGGCTCCGCAGCTTCCGAATCAGGACTCTGGAACCCTAGAGTATAAATATGAAACCCCAGATGCATGAACGTCCGGTCGCCATGCAGGAAAGGAGCCTCCCCGCTTACCGGCAGTGCCGGCGCGAGATTCACTGCCCCGACAAGCATCAGCGGCGCAACTTCGCCAGCCCCTCGCGCCATGGCCAGGATCGCCCCCGTGAGAATTCCCGGCATCGCCGATGGCAACACGATGTGTCGCATGGTCTGCCATTTGCTCGCGCCGCAGCCATAGCTTCCCTCACGCATTGAACCCGGAACTGCCGCGATCGCTTCCTCCGTCGCAACGATCACGACGGGCAGCGTCAAGAGCGCAAGTGTCAGCGAAGCCCACAGAATTCCGCGACCGCCGAAAGTCGGTGTCTCGGGCAACTTTTCCTCAAAAAAGCCGTTGAAGTATGGCGTTGTCGAGATCATCCAGAACGCGACGCCGATAGCCCCGCACCAACAAGTAATCGACACCACACTCGCTATGCGCATCCCTCGCGTCGGCTCGCTCCCCGGGATCCGCTTGCCCATGACCCCAAGTGTCGCAGCAAGCGTCATCGCGATCAGCAGCACCACACCAATCATCCACCATGAGACAACTGGCATCGCGTGCCTCGGCCCGCCGTCAACGAACACGCCCAGCGAATAACAGAAGAATCCAAGCCCGAACATGCCATACACAATGCTCGGCACACCCGCAAGGTTGTTGACAGCAATGCGGATCACACTCGTCAGAACTCCCTGCCTCGAATACTCACGCAGATACAAAGCCGCGATGACTCCAAGCGGCACCACACAGATCGTCAGCAGCATGGTCAGCGTAACGGTCCCGACAATGACTGGAAACACACCGCCAGCTGCGGTCCCATCGCGCGGGCTATCCGACAGGAACTCCCACCATCGCGAGAAATAGACGCCCCACTTCTGAACGGTGCTCAACTCGTTGGCTTGTACGATGCGGACAACTTGCGAAAGCAGCATCGGTTCATTCGGCTCACTCTGCGAAATCGCACTGATGCGCCCACGCGTCGGCTCCCGCAACACGATCCGAAACCGCGAATCCTCGCTCCTGAGCACCTCGAGTTCCGACATCGCGACACGCTGCTCTGCGCGAAGCGATTCGATCTCACTCGCAACACTGGTTTCGACGCGAGCCAGTTCGCTGGCCGACATCGAAGGCTGCGAGCCCGGCCTCTCAAGCCAGCAGAAACCAGCCAGCCCCAAAACCACCAGCCACACTGCCAGCCGCAGCGACTTAACCCCGACTCCACGCTCACCTGCACCAGTGCGCCGCGCATGCACGACCAATCCAATCATGCTCGCAAACAAGCCCGCCAGCCCCACTGACCAGAGCCCGATTCCCACATGCCACTTCTGCGGCATGAGTGTGCGATCGTGCTCGATCGCGGCTGCTCGCTTCGACCACTCAAGATTGCGAATCTTCGACTGAAGACCAGGGACGACACGCTCGTTGAGCCTCGCAATGTCACCCTGCCTCCGTCTGACATCGCGCATCATCTGGTTCAACTGCTCTGTAACCGCTTGAGTCCCTTCGGCGAGTACAGCCCGTCGGCTTTCCATCCTGCCATCGTCAATCGCAACCGTTTCATCGCGTGTGATCGATTCAATCCGACCAAGAAACACACCCCATTCGCGACGCTCGACAAGAACGGCATCAAGCGGCACTGACACCTCACGCACACGCCACAAGGGCACCCAGCGAAAACTCTGTTGCCCGAGATCACGATTCCCAACCATGTACCGACGCCGAATAGGCTGTCCATCCTCATCCCACGCACCTTCGATCTGCACCACTCCGGCCTCGCGTGCAGCTTCTATTTCGGCCCGCTCGGCATCCATCGGCTGGTACGCGTTCTCGCCCATCGGGACACCCAGAAAAACCGTCCCGTCCGCAAGCGTCACCTCATGAATCGGCCGAGGCCAGAATGTCGTGCTCCCGCGCGCCACGATCAACACGATCATCAGCACGATCATCGACACGCACAGCACAATCGAAAGCCCCATGAGCCACACCTTTGGCTCGCCGCGCGCAGCAAACGACGTTTGTCGTTTGTGTCTCAAGATGGGCTGGGTCGGAGTCTGGCTCATAGTGCTGCGCTCTTCTTGCGGAAGTGCTGCCGAACAAACTCCGCCGTCGTATTGATGACCAGCGTCATCAGAAACAGGATCAATCCGCAGACAAAGAGCACCCGATAGTGTGTTCCGCCCTTAGGCGCCTCGGGCAGTTCCACAGCGATGTTGGCTGCAAGGGTGCGAAATCCGGAAAACATGTTCCAGCTCATTTCAGGCGTATTTCCCGTTGCCATCAGCACGATCATCGTCTCACCAACCGCTCTCCCAAGCCCGATCATGCATGCAGAAAAAATACCAGAGCCCGCCACCGGCAGCACCACTCGGATGGCCGTCTGCCATGGCGTCGCGCCTGACCCAAGTGAAGCAGATCTCAATGACTTGGGCACACTCGCCAGCGCGTCCTCGCTGATCGTAAAGATGATCGGAATGATCGCGAACCCCATGACCAGGCCGACGATCAGGGTATTGCGAGGCGTGAACTGCCCGAAAATCGATTCTCGTGGGTCAAACCCCGCTGCAGACAATCCCCACGCAAACACTCCCGCACATGCGACAATCGCTCCAACGCTGCTCACGAACCTGGCTACTTCCAGACTCGCTGCAACCGCCCTGCTCTTGCGCTCGAGCACGCCCGTCCACCGCTTGGCCACAAGCACCGTGTGAAGGCCCATCACCGCAATGCATGCCGGGATCATCATGACCACAAACCACCCCGGCCAAGCCCCCCCGAAATTGCCATCAAGCCACTTCTCAATGCTCCCTTCCACGACCGGAAGTGAGATGTCAGACTCCACAGGCTTCACAGCACGCCCATCGACAAAGAACACGCCCTGCTCCCTCAATTGCGCACGCTCACCCACCGTGAGCGAGGCCACACGCCGCTCTGACCAGCGGGCATCACCCTCAGGAATGGTCTCAAAAGAACCGGCTGCAACCAAACGTTCAGCCCGCGAAGGCGAAAACAACCAGTCCTGCACCGCAGGCCCCACCAGACTCGAAGCCGCCAGCCCCACCGCGAGAATGACAAGCACAATTGATAACTTGGTACGCGATCCGAACCGCCTGCTCCAACGCGGCGGAAGTGTCTGCCAGATCATGCCTCCCAGGATCGCAATCGTCGGAATCACAAACATGCCAACCATAATCGAAGGCAGCCACATGCGAACGAACGGCGCAACCACCATCGCCGCCACAAATCCGATCACAACCGAAGGCAGTGACGCCATCAGTTCAATTCCCGGCTTGACTACACGATGCACCTTGCGGTTCATGAACTCGCTGGCATAAATCGCTGACAGCACCCCCAGCGGAATCGCAAAAAACATTGCAAACACCGTCGCCTTGAGCGTGCCGAAGATCAATGGAATCAGACTGTACTTCGGCTCCGATTGCACATCACCAGTCGACTGATATACCCACTGTGCATCGCTGTACCCTTCATAATGCACTTTTCCGAACAGCGACGCCACACTCACACTCGGATACCCGGGGTCGAGCTCACGCGATTCGAATGACCCGTCATCCTTGAGCCACAGCACGCGATTGGTTGAAGGCGTTGTCGACGCGATCCGCGGCGCAGGCCCCTCAATCGTGAATTCCGCCAACCGTTTCAAACTCGTCACATGCTTGATCAGCACGCTCCCGCTCGCGCCGACAAACACGACTGATCGATCGCGATCACCGGGCGAGATCGCCCGCACCGCACCGTCTCCGACCGAATCTCGCCATCGCTGCGTAAGCATGCGTCCGTCTGCGGAAGTCGAGTCCGGCCTCTCCGAAACCAGCCACGCCGACGCTTGCCCGCTCGATCCGCCCACGATGAGCGTCAATCCTCCGAGTGCCATCGAAGCAGCAGTCACGGTTTCGTTCTCAGGAACAACCCGTCCCTTCTCGACTCGGCGCACTCCCGACCGCAAGTCGCGCGCGTCAAACCGCAGGAACTTTCCATTCTCCCACAGCGCAAGCACCCCCGTGCCGTCGGAGAATACAAAGAACCAGCGCGGCAGCGAATCGATCTCTCCCAGGTCGATGGGATGCTCGACAAGTCGCTCCACACGCCCGCCACCATCAAGCCGAACAGTCGAGCGAATTGTGCCGAAGAGCGCAGAACCATCCTCCCTGACCAGCGCTATATATCGACTTTGCTCGCCGACGCCTCCGCTGTCGATACACACGATGGCACCGTCTCCGTGGCGAATCGTGAACACCGCCCCGCGTTCTACGGTCGGCTCCCAAAGCGTGCGTGCGCCGCTCGGCAGCATCTCCACTGAACTGAAAGGAGAAAGCGTTCGATTCACACGGGCAGCCGACGAAATTCGCTGGCGAACAGCTTCGTCATCAAGGAGAACAATGTCTCCAGATTGCATAGATGGAAGCAGGGCTGCTGCCGTCTCGGGCAGCGAAAACCATTGCTCATCAACCACCACGGTGTGTACACGCCCGTCATCAGTCCCGATTGTCGCCCGCCAGCGCCCCGGCTCAAACGCAATCGAAGTCGCAGAACCTTCGTCGATCAGCCCGATACGCCGGGCGACATGCCCATCTGTCAGACGCGCTTCGACAAGTTCAGCCTCAGTCGTAATGATGAGCGCGCGATCTGCTCCATTGATCAGCCTCAGGAACGCTGGCTCTCCGCCCAGTGTCAAACTTGCGCTCGGACCTATCGCCACGACCTTCGCCCCCACGAATAGCGGCGCGGCCGACAGAGTCAGGAACACCAGGATCCCGAACATCGCCGCCAGCACGACGATGCCGCCGAACGTGATTACGCTTCGGGCGCACTGATCCCCCAGACGCACGCGCCTTCCGGTGAGCCTTACCGCAGGTGTCCGGCGTGCGTCATCAATCGACAAGGCAGGTGCTCGCGTTTGGGGTTCAGGAGTCACCGTCTGCGTCGACGACGTCCTTCTTCTTCGCAGGGAGAAGCATCAAGCCGACTTTGGCAAGATCCTCAGCCGCAATCTTAGCCGATACGGGGAAGTATCCGTCCTTCACTACCGCCTCTTGCCCTTCACGCGAGAACATGAGCCGAATGAACTCGGCCCGGAGCGTATCGAGACCCGCCTGCCGGTCATAGTTCACATACACATACAGATTGCGAGCGATCGGATAATCCCCGTAATTTGCCGCCTCCTGTGTCGGCTCTGCACCCGGCTCTCCGTCCTCGAATGACACCCGCAACGCCTTGACGTCCGGGGTTGAATAACCAATGCCTGAATACCCCATAGCAAGGGGGTCCGTCGCCACCGCGCCCACCACCCCAGCCGAACCGGGGGCTTCCTTGACGGTGCTCTTGAAGTCCGCCCCACCCAGTGCGACCGTCTTGAAGAATCCATACGTCCCCGACGCTGCGTTGCGGCTGTGCAGACTGATCGGGCGATCCGCCCACTGCGGATGCGTCACGCCAAGGTCACTCCACCTCATGTCCGGGCCATCCACCGAAAAAACTCGCCGCAACTGAGGAATCGAGATCTCTTCGAGCGGGCAGTCCTTGTTCACATACACCGCAAGGCAATCGATCCCCACGCGCAGTTCGGTCGGAGCATGCCCAAACTTCTTGACAAACTGGTCGATTTCCTTACTGCTCATCGGACGGCTCATCGCGGCAAACTGCCCCTGGCTCTCGAGCAATGCTGCGGGTCCGGTCGAAGAACCCTTCGACTCGACCTGAATCCGAACACCCGGATGCACCTTGTTGAAGGCCTGAGCGTACAGGCTCATCAGGTTGCCCATCGTGTCCGATCCCGCTGTTCGCAGGTCCCCAGCCACCTTCTGATCCGTCACGTACGGCTGCAACTTCGGGTCAATTTTCACCGGCCCTGATGCAACCATCACGCCGACACCGATCAAAGCAGTCAGTCCCAAAAAGGCCTTCTTCATGGTGGTACTCCGATTGAGGATCATCAAGTGACCAATAGGTCACGAAAGAAGTGTCTGCCAGGGAGATTCGCAGCGTCGCACAGTTTGCGCAAAGATCGCGCTAAAACTCCAATTGACCCCTACCCGCCCCAACGCACCGTACCCCCCATGCCACGAATCTTCTGACCCGCCTCGCTGGTGAACTCGGCCCGCACTTCCATGTTGGTCGGCACCATGACATCCATCCCCGGCGCAAGCCTCAGAAACATCGGATACCCCGGGCCCGCAGGCAGCAGCCGTCCGGTTGCTTTGACCTGCTCGGGAGGAAACACCCAGTTCGCCATCAATTCGCCATTCGTTTTGAACATCACGAACTCGAACGATCCTTCTACCCGAACCGGCAATTTTGAGAGATTCGAATTCGGGAACATATAGGCCACTGCCTGAACAGTATCCGGAAACCCGTTGCCGTCCGTATCAAATGGCATCCCGATGTTCAGTTGCATCTGTACAGGCGGATGCTGAGGGCCGAACATATCGGGCTTCGGTTTGGACTGAGGCGCCCCGGACGTACACCCGCCGACCAACGCACACAAAGCGATCGTCGCCACCAACAAGCATCTCGGCTGACGATCAATCATTCTTTGTACCCTTCCCGTCCTCGTCCCACTTGAACCATTCGGACCATTCTTTGGCACGCTCTGGGTCCAATGGCTCGGGCAGCGCCACCGGCCCCCCCAGCCCCGTAACCGAAGGCAGACCATCCTCGAGTCCCAAGGCTTTGAGCACCTTCTCCGGGTTTTCCAACCCAAAGATCTTCTGGTTCGACAAGTCGCGCTGACGAAGTTCGGATGCAGGTGAATCACCCGGAATCACATACGGCGTAAGGATCACAAGCAACTCGGTCTTGACCTTCGAGTTCTCACTCGTGCGGAACAGCCCGCCAATGACCGGAAGATTCCCCAAACCTTTGATTTTTGTCTTTCGATTCTCCTCGATCGTCTGAATCAGTCCGCCAATGACAACGGTCTGCCCATTTTTGACCGTCACGACCGTATCGACGAGTCGCTGAGTGATGATCGGCGCATTGAAGTTTGCATCAATCTGTACGGTGCGAGCACTCAGCTGCGAGATTTCCGGCGTGATGTTCATGCGCACAAACCCGTCGGAAGAAATCGAAGGCCGAACATTGAGAATGATGCCGACATTCTCGCGTTCGACGTTCGCAGTCGTCCCGCCTGTGAAGTTGTCGCGTTGTACGCCCGTGACGATTGCGATATTCTCGCCGACTTGAATCAGCGCGTCCTCATTGTTGTTGACCGTCACGTGAGGACGGCTGAGAACCTCGAGTTTTCCCTGCTCCTCGAGTGCACGGAGGAGAAGGGTAAAGTCTGTACTGGCAACTGAAAAATTCGGAACTCCCAGCGACGTTGCAACGCCAGCTCCCCCCGCCAGCGCTTCGAACACATATCCATCCCCACCGATCTTGCTCGTGGCAACGACACCACCGATGTTGATGTCCATGCCCCACGAATCCGAGTTGTCGAGTGTGATCTCGGCGAGCAATACCTGAATCATCACCTGAGGCGGAGAGGCGTCGAGTTCTTCGACAATCTTTGCCACCGCCTCGATGTATCGTGGCGAAGCCGAGATCACCAGTTTGTTGCTCTTGATATCTCCGACGACTGTGACTTCCTGCTCCAATTGCCGCATGAAACTTTCAGCCCGCTGTGGTCCGAGAGTCAGGCGACGCCGCTCGGCTTCGCTTTCGAAATACCCGCGCAAGGTCGTCTGGATCTCGGTGGCCTGCGCGTTGCGCAAGTTGAAGACACGTTGTTCTCGCTCAAGAGCCTGGATCGCGTCGAGACTCTCGACGACCTGCCGAACTTCATCGAGATATTCACGAGTGCCAGAAACAAGCAACGTATTGGTCCGACGATCAACGGTGATCGAGAGTTCCTGCCTCACATCGGGCACTGGCGTGAACCGCCCTGGGGTGTCCTCCGGTTCGACACCCGCCCGCGATGGAATCAGTACCAGACTATCCCCGAGTTGCCGAAGATTGAAGAGTTCTCCCAGGAGGATTGCCATGGCCTGTGCGTCTGCGTTCAAGAGCGCGAAGGTCTCGATGACGCGATCGCCGCGACGATCAAGATCAAGATCTTCGATGATCCGTGTGATCAGGTTCATCACTTCGGTCGGAGCCGTGATCATGATCGAGTTTGTTCTTGAATCAGGGGTCAATGTGATCTGATCGCGGATGTTGCCGTCGATCGTCGCTTCGGCAACAGATTGTTCAATCTGATCCTTGAAGACACGCAGGATGGTCGCCTGCTGCGACCCGCCGCTGCTACCGCGAATCGACCGCCCCGCGAGGGCGTCCTGAACGAGCGTGACCACTTCGCGTGCACTGGCCGAGTTGAGCACGATGCGCTTGTAGTCCACGACGTTTTCGACACGCGTTCGATCGAGGCGTGCCACAATCGCTCGCACCGCAAGCATGTCGCTCTCGTTACCCATCACGATCAGCGCGTTTTGCCGTTCGCTCGCAACGACTGTCACTGCGCGATCGCCGCGCCGCTCGTTTTCTCGCTGGACATAGAGGCTGTTGACTGCTGCGGCGATTTCAACGGCACGACCGAGTGATTCGAGCGGAATCACTTCCATTTTCTCTGACTGCGTCACTTCGAGCCCGCCGCGCGTAAGCATCTCGATGAAGTCGCGCACGAGCACCAGGTTTTCGTCGCTCGCTGCAACGATCAGCGAACTTGTCGCGGGTTCTGCTTCGATGCTGAATACGTCCTGAGCGCTTTGAATATCGCCAGATCGTCTTGTCGCTTCGATCCGCTCCCGCATCAGACGTTGCAGTTTGGGAGCCAACTGCCGTACATCACCCTGTGGCACGTAGACGACATGCAACCCCACAGCGTACCGCGACTCTTCCTTGTCAAGAGTTTCGATCAGGCTGTAAAGCAGTTCGAAACTGCGTGGACTCGTCGAGACCACCAAGGAGTTGGTACGTCCATCCACGCTGATAACCACGCGATCCTCGACACGGAAGGTCGGCAACGATTCTCGCTGACGAAACACATCAGTGACAATTCCTGCAACGCGCTCGGCTGCAGCAAATTGCATCGGAATCACCTGAAGCGCGTTCTTCGAAGCGGCAAGTTCAACATCGAGCATTGATGCCAACTCTCGAACAACATTGATATTTGTCGGTGTGCCCACCACGATCAGCGCATTGAGAGTTTCCTCTGGCGTCACGACAAGGTCGGTCATCGGAGCGAAAATGTCGGATGTTGTCGAATGGTCCTGGCCGCCATCGCGCAACACGAGTCGCAGCCTCCCGGCCTGCCTCTGCAACCCGACGGATTCGGGCGTCGAACCGATCCCGCGCACCAGAACCTGATCGATCTTCTGCGCCAGAGTCACGGCATCGGCATATTGGAGCGGCAGAATCCTCGCTTCGAGCCAACCCTTGGCAGCGTTATCCTCGTCGAGATCGCGAATGAGCACTTCGACGAGTGCAACCGCTTCTTCGCGACCTCCGACAATCAGCGAGTTTGTACGTTCATCGACAGCAACCACAATCTCGCCCGCGAGTGCCTGCCCAATCGCGGTGTTCGGCAGCCCCACACGAGTTGTGCCCGGCAGACGCCGAAGCCGATCGCTTTCACGGAACAATTCTTCAATCAACGGCTTGAGAGTGCGAGCAGAAGAGTTCTCGAGTGGAAAAATCCGGACGACGACCGATTCCCCCATCGGCATGGTATCGAGCAGACCCACGAGTTCGCGGATTGCAGCGACGTTAGCGACTGTTGAGCCGACGAAGATCGAGTTTGTCGCTGCATCAGGAATCAACCGAATCGGGACTGACAGATCGAGTTCGATGGGGCCTTCGTCAAAGCGATCTCGCGTCATCTTCAGCCTGCGTACCTGCTCGCGCAGCGCCAGCGCAGGGGCAGAAGTCGGAGCCTGCTGAGCCGAATCGAGAATGCGCGATAGCGACTGCACCACTGCTGCCGCATCCGCCATTCGGAGCCTGATCACCGCAAGATCCTGCGTCGCTTCGCCGGGCTTTGCGTCCACACTTCGTACCAGTGTTGCGACGATGACACAGTCTGCCTGCGTTCCGAGCACCGCGATGGCGCGACGCGTTGTCATGGCCATCAGCACAACCGGCTCGCTCACAAGCCCGGGCCGATCGCTCGGCTGAGGCCGCGTCACGCCGAGTTGCTCGAGCATGCGAATGACTTCAGCTGGTGCGTTGTGTTCAATATCGATCACGAGAACCGTCTGCCCGAGCATGTTGATGCCGGGCGCTGGGTGCAACCCTGGCCCGCCTTCGCCCGGCTGCACACCGTCGAGTTCGGTCGTCAGTTCCTGGAGCTGCTTGTGCATCTCTTCGCTTGCAGCGACGATCAGCGAGTTGCTCCCGCGATCAACAGAGATGCTCAGAGGTTCGTTGCGCTGCTGCGCGAGGGGGCTGAACGTCGCGAGCAGTGTCTCACGAAGTCGAACCGCTGGCACATTGCTGACTCGCAGCACGCGAGGCGTCGCCTGCGAACCACTCACCTGACTCACGATTTCCTGTGTCAGAGACAGAATCTCGGAGAACTGCTCGTCATCGGCCCGGACGATCAGCGTGTTGCTTGCATCATCACCGATGATCACAACCTCGCGCGGGCTTCCTGCTCGCTCGCCACGGCTAGCAAACGCCTGGCGAAGCGACCCCGCGATCACGCTCGCTCGCCCACTGGTCAGAGGAATGACGCGTGCCGACGCCATGCGTAGAAAATCCGGAACATCAAGTTGTTCGACAATCGCACGAATCCGGTCGATATCCTTGCGCCCTGCGAACACGATCAGCGAATTCGTCTGCACTTCGGCAGAGACTGTCGGCGTGCCTTCGCTGCTCACCAGAACCGCCGGCTCGAACGTCGGCTCCTCGCGTCCGCCCGTGCGGCGATTTTCCTCGCGCAATCTCAACTGCTCCCGTCGCAACTGTTCTTCGAGCGGCGCGCGCAGCCCTTCGTTGATCGCCCGAGCCACGCTCTGTGCGTCGGCGTGTTTCAGGGAGATCACAACCAGTTGTTGCGAAGTGTCATACTCCGCAGTATCGAGCTGCGCGAGCAACCCCTCGATGCCTTCCCACACCGATTCATCGCCACTGATCACCAGCGAGTTCGTCGCGTTATCCCGAAGAATGGTCACATCACGCTGTGCCGGGCTTGCTGCCTCTGGTGCGAGACGGCCGTAAAACATCTTGAGCGCCTCGGCTGCTGATTCGGCAGCCGCATACTGCAACTTGATGAACCGCGTCTTGCGCGTCGAACCGCGAGGGGTGTCGATTTCGCGAATGATCTCCTCGATGAATGGCATATCGTCGGCGCTTGCCGTCACCGCCATCGCGTTGTCGTCGAACAAGGGGTCAAAGTTCGGCTCCGGAACCCCGACACCCCTCGGCCGACCCCGCATCATCGCTCGAAGCGTGAATGCAAGATCCGACACCGATTGATGCTTGATCTCGAAACGCCGAAACTGTGAAGGCGAAGTCGTCGTCGGTGTATCAAGGCTCGCGATTTGATCGCGTACCAACGAGATTGCTTCATCTGAACCGGTGAGCATGAGAGCGTTGAGCCGCTCATTGGCCGTGATCTGAAGCCGAACGCCGATGGGAAGGGCGGATCGAAGTGCCGACGCCACATCAGCAGCCCGCGCGTGATCAAGCTGCACGGTTGCAATGCGTGTCGATTCGGCCGCCGGCAGCGCGTCTATCTCTGAAAGTAACGCCTTGACGCGATCCATCTGCTGCACCGGGGCAGAAACGATCAGCGAACTGCGGCTTGGCTGCGCAGTTGCAATCACCCGTTCGTCAGCCCGCGAAGTCGGGAACATCTCACGCAGCGTCGTCGCGGCTTCGTCGGGCGCGATGTGCCTGAGTGAAAAGACTTCGATTGTGCGACCCTCGCCGAGTTCGGGCTGATCAATCTGCGCGATCAGTTCATTCAGAACTGTCAGATCTTCCGCCCGCGCAGACACCAACAGAACATTGCCCTCATTTGAACCAATGATCGTGACACCCGACTGATCAACTCCTTGTGAGCGCGCGCGTTCAGCAAAGAATCGCGACAGACTCGTCGCCGCTCGCGAAGCTTCGGCGTGCTCAAGCCGAATCGAGCGAATCTCGCGATCACTCTCTACTGCAGCCTCGGCAATCTGCTTGATGTACCCTTCCGCCAGATCCACCCGCGCCTTGTCGCCGACGAGAATCAGCATGCTGCGTTCGCGATCAGCCTGCACAACCACGCGATCAGGATCTCGCCCGAACCACTCACGCCATCCCGGCGTGGCGGTTGATTGTTCGATCATGCGCGCCAGCGCGTTCAGATCCGCACCTTGCGCCTTGACTGCCCGCACTTCCGGCTTTGTCTGATTCGAGAGCGGCTGATCGAGTTCAGCAACGACCGCCATGATCGTGTCAAGCGTCTCACCCTGACCCATGACGATCACTGAGTTCGTGCGTTCATTGACCTCGATGATGATGGTGTCCGAGGTTGACGCCGAACGACGCCCGCCTCCCCAGAAGCCGCCAAACCGCTCTTCCTGCAACGCCCACCCCAAGTTGCGCAGCGTTCCGGAAATATCTGAAACTCGTGCGTTCTTGAGATTCACAATGCGGGTCTGGAGTTTACGACCCGCAGCCGGAACGTCGAACATCTGCACGAGCGATTCGATCTGCGCAAAGTCATCATCTGACGCAGAAACAATCAGTGTCCCGCTGCGTTCTTCACCGATAATGGCTGCTGCACCCGACCGAGGACCTCGAGCCGAACCTATCGTCCCCCGCTCGCGAAAGAACTGTTGCAACTGCTGCGCCACCTCTACCGCATTGGCAGTTGCCAGTTTGATCGAGCGGATCGGAAATGTACCGACCTCGATCTTGTCGACCTGCTCGACGAGAGCACGCACCTGCTCCATCTCTTCCTTCGGCGCCCGCACGACGAACAGCCTCGAAGACTCCTCCGCCGAGATCTGAATCCGCTCGCGACGCCCGGGGTCTCGCCCAATGACCACTTGATCAACGATGCGGCTTACAGCGGCCGGGCTCGAATTGCGAAGCGGGATAATCGCCAGTTCCGTATCAACATCACCAAGCGTAACGTCGGTCGTCGTGAGCAGCCGAGACACTTCGTCATGCTGCTCGCTGGATGCAGTTACAAGTAGGCTGTTCGTCCGATCATCCGCAACAAACATCGCCCGCGGCATCTCTGTCGCAGTGCGCCCGGCACCAGTGCGCTGTGCGTCAAAGAGCGTCTGAAGCGTTCGCGACAAATCCGTCGCTCGTGCATTGACCAGTGCATAACGTCGGATTCCCAGACGATCCATGACCGGACTCTGATCGAGCATCGCCACGAATCGATCTACCAGATCAAACGCTTCCCGCGGCGCAGCCACAATCATCATCGTGTCGCTAGGGTCACTGATGACACTGATGCGATC